>JAVHOA010000106.1:0-30919 GCA_036169815.1 Sulfurimonadaceae bacterium | reverse complement strand
AAAAAATCCTTGCTGTTTTACCAAAAAAACGTCAAAATCTTCTTTTTTCAGCGACATTTTCTGATGATATTAAAAGACTTGCCGATTCACTTTTAAATGCGCCTGTATTGATAGAAGTAGCAAAGAGAAATACCACTTCCAGCAATATCAAACAAACAGTCCATCCAGTAGATCGTGAACGTAAAAAAGAGCTTTTGGTACATCTCATCAAAGAGGGCGATTGGAAACAGGTTTTAGTTTTTATGCGAACAAAACATGGAGCCAATAAACTGATGGCGCAACTTGAAAAAGAGGGCGTCACAGCTGCGGCTATTCATGGCAATAAAAGTCAAAATGCACGCACAAAAGCACTCAGTGACTTTAAAAGCGGAGAAATTCGTGTGTTAGTGGCAACAGATATTGCAGCGCGTGGGATAGATATTGACCAGTTGCCACATGTCGTAAACTTTGAGCTTCCAAACGTGCCTGAGGATTATGTCCATCGCATTGGAAGAACTGGGCGTGCGGGCAACGGTGGAGAGGCGATCTCTTTGGTATGTATTGATGAGCATGAATATTTAAGAAATATCGAAAAACTTATCAAACAAGAGATCAACAAAGTTGTTCTCAAAGCATTCGAGCCAGATCCGTTTATAAAAGCAGAACCGATTGGACAAAGAAGTAATCAACGAAGCAATCACAATAGACCAAAAGCGCAAAACGCTTCAAATCAAAGAAGAGGACGTTAGGCGATTTGTAACGAAGCGTTGTAATTTTTTTAGTGAGCGTTGCAGTATTTTGCATCTTGCTCGCTGTATTTGAGCGTTTCAGGTTGGAGTAAAATATGTGTTGCTCCAGCATGTGAGAGTTCATGACGCAGTGTTTCTATAATCTCCTCTACCTCTTGTAAATGCAACTGGGCATCAAGGATGATATGCGCAGAAAAATAGCACTCGTTACTCGATGGAGTGATGAGATGAATATCATGAATCTCCTCTACCATCGGATGATTTTTAAGGATTTTTGAGAGTTTTTCAAGGAGCAGTGGATCGGCGTGGTCCATCAAACTAACAAAAGATGTTTTGAGCAACTTCCAACTTGCAAATAAAATCACTCCCGCAAAAAGCAAAGAAAGCACAGAATCCACCCAATACACTTCCCAAAGCATCATCGCCCCACCGCCTAAAACAACCGCTAAAGAGAGAATCGCATCGCTTGCCATGTGCCAAAATGCAGCTTGGATATTGAGATTTTTGTGCTGTGCATCTCCGTTCTTAGCGTGTGCATGTAAATGCTCGTGAGTGTGTTCATGAGTGTGTGTATGTCCGCCCAAAACTACAGCACTCAGTGTGTTGACAACAAGAGCCACAGCTGCGGTTATCATGGTCAGCCATCCATCAACAAGCATTGGATGCAAAAGACGATCGAGCGCTTCAAAAGCAACCCAAAGCATTAAGAGAGATAAAAAAGAGGCGTTGATAAAAGTCGCCATCATCTCACTTCTGACATAGCCAAAAGTCATTTTTGAAGTAGCGACCTTTGCACCAAGCCCCAGCGCAATCGCTGTTACAATAAGCGCTAAAACATCGCTGAGATTATGCCAAGCATCCGAAAGCAGGGCAAGTGAGCCGCTAATAACTCCAACGCTGCTCTCAATAAGAACAATGACAATATTTAAAACAATAACAAGCGCAATACGGCGCTGAGGCGAGGAAAGATTTGTAATGAAATTGATAGTAAACTCCTGTTTTTATGAAAATAAACTTGTAAGTTATTTTAATTTTTAAGTAAGAACACAAAAATAATGTTATACCCTCATTCCCTGCTGCGACACGGAATCCACAAACAACTAATGCATATCGAATCAAGTTCGGTATTACAAGTGTGAAATTATTTTTAGCCCATTACTTATATATTTAAAAAGCCTTACATGTAAGGCTTTTTAAGGTCTATTTATCCACACTATATGCCGCAAGTGGAACATACACTAAGGTTAAAAGCGTTCCCACAAGTAATCCTCCAATTGCTACATCAGCTAAAGGACTCAAACGCTCAAGTCCAACGGCCCATTCAAATGCGATGGGAAGCATTCCAGCGATGGTTCCAAATGCTGTCATCATAACAGGGCGGAAACGGATTTTGACCGACTCAATAGCACTCTCATAAGGTGGATTTATTTTTCTATGCGATTGATAAAAGTCGATAAGTAAAACAGAGTTTTTGATGATAATTCCAAACAACAACAAAATTCCCAGCATCGATGGCATACAGCTTGGTTTATCAAACAAAAGCATTCCCCATGCCGCCCCAATCAAAGAGAGTGGCAAAACAAGAATCATAACGCCCGCTAAACGTGCCGAAGCATAGATGGCACTTAAAACCACAAAGAGTAAAAGTACACCGATGCCGATTGCTTTGAGCATTCGTTTCAAAGAATCGTTGAGTTGGGCAATATCTCCTTGTTGTGTGAGTGTAGTACCATTGAGTGCGAGTTGTTTTACGAGCGCATCTGCATCCTCAGTAATATGCGTAATAGGGCGTTTTTCACGGTATCCATTGACATCTAAACTATAAAGAAGTCCATCTCGCTCTATTTTTGCAGGGGAGATTTGCAATTTCAATTGTGCAACAGCGCTCAGCGGAATAATGCCAGTATTACACTTGATTGGAAGATTTTTAAGCGTTTGTATATGGTCGTAAAAATTCCCTTGCATGTAGAGTCTCACGGGTTGATTATTAAGCGAAGCGAGATTACCACTTAGCGCTACAATCTGACCACGGATTGGGATTTGATTCATAATGGAGATTGGTGTTAGCCCATAAGAAAGCGCTTTATTGGCATCAATATGCAGATTTATCTCGCTCATATCTTCTCTCCAACTTGGCGTGATACTTGTGAGTCCACGAACATCTTGAAGCGACAAAATTAGTTTTTGGGCATCACTATAGAGCGTATCAGGAATGGCAGAAGTAATCCTTATATCAAGTGGTGCTTTGATAGATGAGTTTGCTGTTGCACCAAAATCATATACATCAACTGACTTTACTCCTAAAAGCTTATTGAGCTCTTTGCGAATCTCTGCTTCGATTTGCCAAATTGTTTTTTTGCGCTCAAAACGGTTGCTACATAAAATTGTCATCGTAGCTTCAGTTGAGAGATTGCCACTTCCGATGGATAAAACTCCCTCTTCACTTCCAAAAGCGGTTGAACTTGTGCGGATATACTCCTGTTTACTCAGCCACGTGAGAAATGGTTTGAGTTTGGCTGTCGCATCTTCAAGGCGCTCATTGGAACTAAAAGCGATTTTTACTTTGATAATCCCTGTATCCATAGGTGGCATCGCATCTTTTCCAATAAGCGGCATCACTACTTTCATACTTATAATAAGCAGTGCCAAAACCCCAACAACAAGAACTATTTTGCGCAAGCGAGTGCGCCCTGTATTTGAAAAATGCAAGATGGCAAGATAGGGAGCAACAAAACGACCCATTGTATTTTGATAGACCCGCTCAAAGGCGATTTCAAATCTATTTTTAACAACTCCATTGCGATACAAATAAGCAGAAAATTTTGGTATCAGCGTAATTGAAAGGATATAAGAAACAATCAATGCGATGATAAGTGTTGCAATTAAAGGGCGATAAATTGTTTGGGGAAAATCACCCACAAACATCAGCGGTGCAATAATGACGATAGTCGCGATTGTTCCTGCAAATACAGGTGCAATCACCTCTTTTGTTCCATAAATAATGGCATCTTCAAGGCTTTGGTGCATCTCTACTAAATGCCGCTCTATATTTTCCAGCACAACAACCGCATCATCGACGAGCATTCCAAGCGCCAAGATAATCGCCGTATAAACTACGATATTGAGCTCGCCACCTGTAAGCCAAATTACTCCGATTGTTCCTAGAAAAACAAGAGGAATCGAAAGTGCAGCCGCTGCGATGGCGCGTAAATTTCCCAAGAAAAAAAGTAAAACAATCAAAGTAAAAATGATTGCATCTCGAAGCGCTTCGAGCATATTGGTATTGGCAGTTTCGATAAGATCACGCTGGGTATCGACAATCTTAAAATCAATATTTGGATACTTCTGTGCAAGAAGTGCTATCTGCTCACGAGCCGCCTTGCTTGTTGCTAAAACACTTCCCTTGTTTGAACGCTGAATTGCAAGTGCAATCGATTCTGTGTTATTTCCAAAATAAGCGCTAAATGGTTCTGTTTGACTCCATGCAACGCTTGCAATATCACGCAGATGAATATTTGGAGCAATACTCAAATCACCAAGTGAAGCAGCGTCGCTTTTCTCTCCATAATAGGTAAGGGTGGTAAACCCATCACTATTTTTGACAAATCCAAGCGGAGTATCTTTATCTAAAGCGGTAATTGTTTTTGCGATAGTATCAATATCAAGGTGTGCATTGGCGATTTTTACGGGATCAAGATGGATACTCAAAGCACTTTGATGCCCACCAAAAACTTCTACATTACCAATTTGTGAAGTACCAAGCAGATGAGGTTTGATAAAACCATCTGCAATTTTACGAATATCTCCAAGACTCAGTGTTGCATTTTTTGGTGACAAGGAAACCACTTCTACTGGTAGCGTAAAGGCACCTGTGACATAGACAGTGGGTTTGAGGCCTGCGGGAAGTTTGGCGGTAGAAAGGGCATTGGTGACATCGACTGCGGCACCATCGAGCCCTTTGTCATACTCAAACTCAGCACGCACGATAGAGAAATTTGCCATATTTGTAGAACTAACAGTTCGAATCAATCCTAAACGAGCAATCTCCTCTTCAATGGGCTTTGAAACAGAGGCAGCTGCCACTTGTGCACTCATCCCTGAAGCTTGTGTAATGACTACAATAGTTGGACGCTCTGAATCAGGAAAGAGGTTTTTTGGCAGTGTACTAAGCCCGATAACACCCGTGATAAGCATCGTTAAGATGATAGCAACAAGATGATAGGGTCGGCGATAAAAATACTCAAACATCTGCTACTCCTTTACATGTAGCGAAGCACCGCTCAGAAGTTTGAGTAAAATATCTGCTTTTCCAAGGGCCAAAGAGCCATTTAAAATATTTGAAGTAACAAAACCCTCATCACCTTGCGCTACAATGGTAATCTCTTGCGCTTTGGCATGATTGCCTTGAATGACAAAAATAAAGGCTTTTTCATCTTTTAAAAGTACAGCATCACGTGGCAAGAGGGTCGCTTGCCCTTCAAAAGTAACCATTTTTGCCTCTATGCGTGCATCTGATGGAAGATTTGCATCGATATCTGCACGGTATTCATCAACGCCATTGCTATTTTGCAAAAAATGCAATGGAGCGCGGTATGTACCATAAAGAAGCGTTTTTGCTGGAGTTCCTAGCGCAACACGCACCAATAAGTAAGCTCCACTTGAAGCGCGAATCGTCGCTAAAGGTTTCCCTGGTGTTGCAACATCGCCCACTGCTCCAAAAAGTTCACTCACAATCCCGCTCACAGGCGCTCTAAGCGTTGCATAATCAAGCTGTGCATTGAGTGTTTTGATATCTGATTTGATTTGTGATTGTTTTGCTTTTACGCCGTGTATATCCGCTTTGAGGAGTGCAATTTTTGACTCTTCTGTTTGTGATTGTTCAAGAGAAGCGCCTTGAACGCTAAGGAGTTGTAGGGTGCGTTTATGAGAATCTTTTTCATATTCTAAAGCAATCGCTTTTGCTTTTTCCTCATCTTGCGCGGCAAATAGAGCGGTTTGCAAAGACTCTTTTTTTGCAACAAAATCACGATTATCCAAGCGCGCTACGACATCGCCAGCACTTACATGTGAGCCTGTTGGAAGAATAAAAAGAAGAGCAGCTGGAAATTTTGCACTTAAACTTGCATCATGATCGTTTTTAACAAGGGCTAAAATAGAGCTTGTAAGTGTGACATTACTCTCTTTTGGTGTGAATGCTTTCACATTGAGATCATAACTTGTAAGTGTTGGTGTTGCAGCGTTAGCAACCATCTTTTTCTTGAGAGCAACAACCGCTCCAATAACAACAAAAAGGGCGATAACGAGTGTGAGTATTTTTTTCATTGAATAATCTCCTTAAAATCTGTTCCACGAATTGCGGCACGTTTGGCAATATTTTGCCAGATATTTGCATCGATAGCATACAAAGATGCTTTGGCACTTAAGAGTGCATCTTCATAGCGTAGATACTCCTCTTGAATCATTCTTTGTGTTTCATAGGCCACTTTGGCGGTTTTAAGCATCGCTTCATAGTTGGAGATACTTTGGAGTGCAAGCAGTCGTGATTGTTTGAGTGTAAGATACTGATCACTCAAAGTTTTATAACTATTTTCTATCTCTATGGTTGTTTGTGCAAGTGTTGCACTTGCTTTTATCTCTTCGATATGAGCGAGTTCGAGACCGCTTTTACGCTCTTTATCATAGAGTGGCATAGTAAGATTAAGACCAATGCTTCCATATTCTCGGGATATGGCATCATTATTATTGTACGCATTTCCTGCTCTATAGAAATAGTTTCCATGAAGTGTGAGTGCGGGGTAATAAAGTGCTTCTTTTGCCATTTGCGTATTGAGAGCAGCGACTTTGAGCTCCTGTTTTTTTGCCAAAAGCGCAAGGGAGCCTTCTGTTGTCTCATTTTCATGTAACTGCATCGGTACGGAGTGTAAAACAGGTTTATTTATCAGCGTTGCGACTATTTTTTGTACATCATACCTAGCGTTTTGTATCTCTTGAAGTTTGAGATGGGTTTGATTGATCTGTTCATCAACTTTTATGAGTTCAATCTCTGCGGCTCGGCCATTGCGAGTTTTAATAACAAGACTCTCACGCATCGAGTTCAGTGAGAGTTCTTTTGCTTTTTGTGCGAAAGTAAGATTTTCAAGGTATGCTAATTGTGCATTTGAGCCAATAAGCAGCGCATCACGCTCGGCGATATTGATGGCTCTTTGCAAAGATTGCGAAACGATGTTTTCTTTGGCTTTTTTTGTATTTGTAAGCAGTGAGCGTACAAAAAGCGGCATAGAAACGGTTGCACCAAAAGAGCCCATTGTTTCAACAAAGGGATATGCGCCGTTTGAAGCGGTAATACTGCTTATTTCTGTTGGTGGAACAGGGCGCAAACTTGTTGGCGCATTGAACTGTTCAATACTCGCTAGAAGTGAGAATTTTGGATAGAGTGTGGCGTATGCTGCATCACTTTGAATCTTTGCACTTGTATGCGCAAGATCAAAAAGTTGTTGTTTTGGCGCTTTGTGTGCTGCATCAAGCCACTCTTGGATAGTATCGCAAGAAGCGGAACTCGTGATGGTTGTGAGTGCAAGCAGCCAAAAAGCAAAATGGTGTTTCATAAAGATTCCTTCAAAAGATAGTGTTGCATCATTATATTTTATATTTTGCTAAAAGTGCTGTGAGTTGGTCGGGTGTTAGCCCCCCAATATGGCGCTCAAGCTCTTTGCCAGAAGCGTTATAAAAGATTTGCGTTGGGATGAGTTGAATCTTTAAAGCACGCGCTGCATCACGTTCTTCAGAGACGTTTACAAAAAATATTTTATGGTTTGGGTTGCGTTTCATTTCATAGTAAAGAAGCTCTCCCATCTCCTTACATGTACGGCAATAAACTGAACCAGCCTCAAGCATAACAGGCTTTCCCTTGCCAATTTCCTGTTTTACAAGCGCATAAGGAAGCGGTTGGAGTTCTGCTGCAAAGAGCGAAGCGCAAAGTGTAAGTAGTGAAAAATATCGAATCATTTGTGTTTTCCTTTTAAAGTTGTTGGTATGCAAGGGTGAAAAAGTAGATTCCAATGCCAATAAGAGCAAATGAAAAAAGTTTTGTCATCCAAGATGTAAGGAGTGCTATTTTTTTGTTTGAAGCAACATTTTGGGCAAATCCTATGGAGACTCCAGCCACTAGTAGCAAAAGCGAATGTCCAAGCGCAAAGGTCAGCACTAAGGCATACGCATACCACTCAGGCGCACTTGCAGCCACAGAAATAATGGCAACCAAAGGCGCAGATGCACAAGGTGTAGAAACCAAACCAAAAAGCATCCCGATCAAAAATGCCCCAAAATAGCGCAAGGAGATGAGATGCTGCATCCAACGTGTTTTATCGATAAATTCTGGTAAAAAACCAAGAGAATAAAAAGCGATTGCAATAGCGAGCAATCCTGCGATAACATAAGCTTCAAGCGGTGCAATAGAGAAAAAATATCCCATTTTTGCCACCATATACGCAAGGATTGAAAAGCTAAACGCCACACCTAAAGCAAAAAGTGATGCAAAGATGTAAGTAAATCGTACTCTTTGTGAAACATTGAGATGTGCGCTCATACCAAGTGCACTTCCCACTAGCAAAGGAACAGAGATAATAGAGCAAGGAGCCAAAGAGGTCAGCGCACCAACGCCAAAGGCACCTGCAAAAATCAATCCTCCATGCGATTGGAGCAGTCCTAAAAGGAGCTCTTGCATCTATTGCGCTTGGATGAAATCAACGATCTCGCCAACACTCAAAAGTTTCCCACTACTGAGAACTTTTCCATCAACAACAAGTGCGGGGGTGCTTAGTACACCATATTCCATAATCTTAACAATATCTTCCACTTTTAAAATCTGAGCAAACTTTCCACTCTTTGCCACCGCTTGTTTTGCCGCCTCTTCAAGGGCTTTACATTTACTGCAGCCTGTCCCTAAAATCTCTATTTTCATTTTTTTTCCTTTATAAAATTGCGTTAAATAGATAGCCAACACCGATAATTCCAAGTGTGACTATCCCAAAAAAGATGGCGATAAGTTTGAGGCTCATAATCCGTTTTAAAATCATCGCTTCTGGCAATGAAAGTGCGGTGATAGCCATCATAAATGAGAGTGCAGTCCCGATGAGCATCCCTTTGGCAGTAAGCACTTCAATGAGTGGCATCACTCCAGCGGCATTTGAGTACATAGGAACGCCTAGCAGTGTTGCAAGAGGGACGGCAAAAATATTATTCGCACCAGCGACACTGACTATAAACTCTGTGGGAACATATCCATGGATAAAAGCGCCCACGCCAACACCTAAAAGAACATAAATCCATGTTTTTTTCAAAATATCTTGTGTATAGATTTTAGCATCTTGGAGCCTTTTTACAAAAGCAATCTTTTCTTCATTAAAAGCAAGTTCTCCATTGAGTGGCTTCACCTCAAGCAAAATCTCTTTTTCAAGCCCAAGTTTTCCAATAATAATACCGCCAATGATCGCGACAAGCAAGCCAAAACCAATATAGTAAGCTGCAACTTTGAATCCAAACATCGAAAAAAGCATCGCAATAGCGATCTCATTGTTGAGCGGTGCTGAGATGAGGTAGCTAAATGTCACGCCAAGCGGAATACGCGCTTGCAAAAATCCCAAAAAGAGTGGAATTGCCGAGCAGGAACAAAAGGGAGTGATAATACCAAAAAGAGCTGCGAGTACATTGCCGCTATATTGGTGTTTTTTGCTGAGATAAGCCCGTACTTTTTCTGTTGAAAAGTAGGAGCGAAGCAGGGTGATAGCAAAAATAATAGTGGTAAGTAAAAAAAGAATCTTGCCACTATCATAGATGAAAAAATTGAGTGCATCGGCAAACTTATCGCCTTGTGCAAGGCCGAGCCACTCAGTAACTATAAAATTTACACTCTCTTGCCACATCAGTCGCACAACTCTTTTTTGATGATTGGAAGCAATGTTTCTTCAATGAGTGCCAATGTTTTTTCATACTCCGCTTCCTCTTTGCCGCTTGGATCTTCAAAACCAACATGAATTGTTTTAATCGCTTGTGGAAACATCGGGCAGGCTTCATGCGCGTTATCGCACACTGTAATGACAAGATCAAAAGGATTGTCTAAAACTGTTTCAATTAGTTTTGAGTGATAATCATCGCTCCAATATCCTTTGCTTTGCAAGAGAGCTTTTGCGTGTGGATTTACAGTTCCACTTGCCTTGACACCTGAACTAAAAGCTTTGACACAATCTCCCATTTTTGCGTTTATAAGGGCTTCGGCCATGATTGAGCGGCAACTATTTCCAGTACAAAGGATAAGAACATTTTTCATAATCATAGATCTCCATATTTTAGTTTGCGAGATTGTAACTAAATAAAATCAATAAATCAATATATCTTGATATATTAAATATAGGGATTTCAGTTTTAGTTTCAAAAAAAGAGCTCCTTAGAGTCTTGGAACTGCCTTACATGTAGCGTCTTGTATTACATAAGAGGCGGTGGCATTGGCAATTTGAGTATGCTGCAACTTAATGGTGCCGTACACGATGATATTTTCATACGCATCTTCCATCAAAACCCCCTCGTTTTTTTTGGCTTTTACATAGATGGTTTGATTTGCAGGAGAAGCGGGCACATGGATGCAAGCAGCTTGATTTGGAAAAAATAAAAAGCTACTAATCTGCTCGCCATCGGTATCGATAGGCACAAGATAGCCTGAAAGTTTGACTCTTTTTGAATCCATCGCTTTGTTATTGCCACCATTTTTGAGCGCTTCTTGCATCTGCGCATAGATGCGTTGTTCCTTATAACTGCCTTCGCTTACATGTAAGCGTTTTTGCTTATAAAAATTCACTATTTTTTGCTGGTTAAAAGTAGGGTCGATGAGTTTGGACCAGTCATCACTTTCAAAACTCGGCTCGCTTGAGCATCCAAACAGAAGCAAAAGGCACAAAAGGGAAGAAAATAGTTTCATATTTTTACAATCAAGCCATCTAAAAGCGAGTTTTTATAAGATTTGAGTGCTGGAAAAAAGCTTGCTAACAGCGCTAAGAGGAGCATCACAGAGAGTAAAAAAAGCTCATACAAATTTGGTAAAAGTGGTATTTGTACGGCTACATGTAAGTAAAAATTATTAAGCACAATAAGCAGGGTTAAGAGGAGATTTCCAAGTAAAATCCCACTTGCAACGAGTAGTAAACTCTCCATGGCAAAGAGTAAAAAGATACTCTTTGCGCTCGCTCCAAGCATCCTCAAAATCGCAATCTCTCGTCTTCTTTCATGCAGTGTGGCGAGCATAGTTGCAAGCATGCCAAAAAGTGCCACGCCAAAGACCATAGCACTGATGAGCGTGAGAAGATCTTGCATATTTTTGAGAAGAAAAAAGAGCTGTGAAAGTGCCTTTGCTGGGATAATAGCTTTGAGTTGTGCGTTTGAGAGCTGCTCTATTTTTTGGCTTACATGTAAGAGTGAAAAAGGGTTTTTAAGACCTATATAAACACCGCTAATATGTTTTGGCACAATATGCATCTGCTCAAGCTGCGCAGATGAAAAATGCATATCTACAAAATTGCCACTTTGCCACTCAAGATGGATTGCTTCATCGGCTTTTAGTTGAAAAAATATACTTGTATCGTTTGGAGTATGCGTCGGTTTTAAGATGCCACAAATATGAAAATCACGATTTGTATGGGTGTGCGCACTGCCCGCATGAGAAAGATGGATGGTGTCATGTAAAGAAAGGTGCAAAGATGCGGCGACTTCGCTGCCTAAAACTACATCATAAAACGCTTTAAAATCGCCTCCCTCGCTAAAAACGAGTGACTTTTTTGAGGCGTATTTGTAGTGCGCAAAATAGCTATTTGTAGTTGCAATGGCATCGTAACCTTTAAATGTATCGCCAACAGAAATGGGAATAGCCCACGCGACTTCATCAAACTTTGCTATAGCTTCATAGGCGCTATAGGGTATCTCACTGAGTGGCTCTGCGAGATGAAAAACAAGGTTCAAAAGCACATTCAGTGCGCCCTCAGGTGCGGCAACTATCAAGTCTGTCTGGTTGATAGTATTTAAAAAATGGTTTTTTGTCGCTTTCGTAATGCGCTCAACTCCAAGCAGTAAAACGACACTTATGGCGATAGAGAGGAGCGAGAGCGTAAAGGCGAGCCTTCGATTTGCAATACTCTTGATGGTGATGAGCCAAAACATCTTCATGAAAGTGCCCCATTTAAAGCGCTAAAATCATACACCTTGTCAAAATAAGAAGCAAGTGTTTTGTCATGGCTTACAAAAATGAGCGTGGAGTTCTGTGCTTTTATTTGAGAGAAAAGATGGCGCATAAAATTTTCTTTTGTCTCATCATCCAGCGCACTTGTCGGCTCATCGGCTAGGATGATGCGAGGAGAACCGATAAGTGCACGAGCAAGCGCAACGCGTTGCTGTTCTCCAACGCTAAGATGCATGGCTTGTTTATGCAGCAGGTTCGCGGGAAGTTCAAGCGCACTTATTACTCTTTTGATTTCACTCTTTACATCACATTTGTGCAAAATATTGCTACCGTGTAAGGCTTTTTGCCTAGAAAAAGCATATGCAAGGGCGATATTATCATACACACTCAAGTAGGCAAGGAGATTGAATTGTTGAAAGATTATTCCAAAGTTATCTGCTCGAAATCGATCTTTTTGTGATGGCGAGAGTTGAGCCATATCTGTTTGTAAAATTTGTATAGCACTTTTTTGAGGCTCTAAAACTCCACACAGAATATTTAAAAAAGTGCTTTTGCCACTCCCACTTTTTCCATGGAGAAAAATATGTTCATTTGGCCTTACATGTAAGGGTGCGAGATCAAGTGTGGGCGCACTTGCGTTTGGGTATGTAAAATGGCAGGCGTTTATCTCGATCATTTATCTCTCAGTTCTTTAGGAAAAAATTTAAATGTCTGCGATAATAGCATAACAAGCTATCAGTTCAAATTAATAGTTGTGGTGCTATCATTTTTTTTATACAAAGGCTTGGGTGCAATGATTAAAATTATGTTTCTTTTTTTATTTTTTTGCCTATTTGTCGAGGCTAGTGAGAGTAAAACCATCGTATTTGCCCAAGATAATATGTCCAATGATTTTAGAAAAGCGCAAGTGCTTGAAGTCAAAAAGAGCGTTTTAAAAAATAAAAATAGAGTATTTTTAAGCTCTGATGCAAAAGGCAAAACTTCTTTGCTTATTTATCAGATTGATGGATTTATAAAGAAAAAAGTAGATCTTATTGTTGTTGGTACTAACGATGCTGATGCCGTCGTTCCTGTAGTGCGCAAAGCGTATAGAAATGGTATTGCTGTGATTATTTTAGACCGCGGGATAAGCTCACAAGACTACACTACATTTATCAATTCTGACAATCTCAAAATAGGCGCTCTTGGCGCTTCTTACATTGCAAAAAAACTTCACAACAAAGGCACAGTTTTACTTTTTGAAGGTTTGCAGACCGCAGATGTAACAAAACTCCGATCGAAGGGTTTTATGGATGAGATTTCCAAATATAAAGGGATTACAATTATCAAAAGAACTGGAAATTATCTTCGCAAAGATGCAATTTTTGAGATGGAAAAACTTCTCAAAGCAGGCTTACATGTAGATGCTATTTTTTCAGAGAGTGACAGTATGTTAAGCGGCGTGCGAAGCGTGTTGGCAAAGTATAAACGTGATTCCTCCAAGATTATAATGGTGGGTTGTGATTATACGAGTGAAGCGCGAGAAGCCATAAAAGCTGGCACGCAAAGTGCCTCTGTTCTTTTTCCTCTTGGCGGAGTGATGACTGGGGCGACTGCAGAAAAAATCTTTGCAGGTAAAAAAGTTCCTAAACACATCTTTATTCCCGTCAAACTCATCTCAAAAGAGAATGTCATGCAAGAGGAACCAATATTTTGAAAGTAAAACTTACTACAAAACTCTCTGTCATTGTTGCGGTAGCTACTTTTGTCACAGTTGCAGCTCTTGGGACCTACTTTGATAGCTTCTTAAAAGAAAACTATTTTGAAGATGCAAATGCAAGAATAGAAAATGCAAAAATAAACATCACACAGGATATCAAAGAAAAAGAATCTTCATTGAGACAAGGGCTTGATTTTATTGAAGAGGATGAGACTATTTTGGCATCCGTTTCCCTTATCAACGAGTATCAAAATATTCAAGACTATAATGCTCCCTTACTCGATGAGGAGAAAAAAAGTTTAGCCGAACAGCTGCTCAAACGCGTCAAAATCTCATTGAATTCAGATATTGCTCTGTATGATAAAGATGGCAATTTGATTGCTTTTATAGATAAAGAGGTAAAAGGATATCGGTTAAATTTTATTTCGTATGAAAATTCAAAAATGGTTTTATACTCAAAAACTGAGTTTCAAGAGAGTTATCAAAAAACCCCATTAAAGATGAAAACAGCAAATATTGCACTCAAGCATGTAGCATATTACACGCAAAAAGAGCTTCGATATTCCATTCCTATTACACATCATTTTTTTAATAATAGCCTCTACAGTATCTCTCACAAATCTATTTTTGATGGCAATAATACGTTAATGCATATAGAGATGTCTCATAAAATCGATTACAAATATCTTGCAAATTTTTCTAAAAATTTAGGTGTTCACTGTTACTTTTCAAAGAGTGTTCAAGGAAAAGAGCAAAAGAGCGGCGGATTTTTTGAATCCGAGAATCAATATTTTACACTTTTAGATATGAAAGTAAACAACGCAAACCTTTCTTTAGTCCTTGATTTAGATAAATTTATTTTAAAGAAAACACTTGATGAAAATAGAGAAGATCTCATCCTCTTTTTGTTAGTCATCATCATTCTTATTTTGGGTGTTTTATACTTTTTGTTTGAGCACACACTTATAAGCCCACTCGATAAACTTATGCAAAATATCTTTAAAATCAAAAATGCAGATTATTCGCCTTCTGAGATTATTCAAAGTGGCGATGAACTCCAAGAGATATCCTTAAGTATTAAGAAACTAGCTCATGCTGTAAAGATACGGGAAAAAAATCTTATGAAAACGCAAAAAAAATTGGAGTATCTAGCAGAACATGATGACTTGACAAATCTTTATAACAGAAGAGCTTTTGATATATACCTTCAAGATGCTCTGGCAAATGCTCAAAAAAACCAAACAACACTCGCTATCTTGTTTTTAGATCTCGATCAATTTAAGCAGGTCAATGACACCTTAGGACACAATGTTGGTGATGAACTTTTAATAGAGGTTTCAAAGAGAATTCTCCTCTTTGTTGGCAAAAGAGGAGTTGTCGCACGAAAGGGCGGTGATGAGTTTCAACTTTTTATTGAAGATGTAAAAGATGTTGATTTTGTACAAATGTTCGCAAATTCTCTCTTAACAGAGTTTCAAAAAAGCTTTACATGTAAGGGTAAGGGTTTTGAAATTTATAATACTGTGAGTATTGGAATTGCTCTTTATCCAAAACATGGAGAGAATTATCTCACACTTATGAAAAATGCCGATTTGGCGATGTACAGCGCTAAAGTACAGGGGAGAAATAGATACAGTTTTTATACCAGCGAGCTTTCCAATAAAATTCAAGAAAGAGCGCATATTATTGATGCTTTGCGCTTTGCTTTGAAAAATACAGAGGAGTTTTTTCTTTTGTACCAGCCAAAAATCTCAATCAAAACGGGCAAGATTGTTGGCGTGGAAGCTTTAGTGCGATGGAAAAGTAGCATGCTTGGTGCGATGCGACCTGATGAATTTATAGGGATTGCTGAAGATACCCATATGATTATCGAGATTGGAAAATGGGTTTTAAAGCGGGCATGTGAAGATTTTATGGTTCTTAAAAAGAGCGGGTATCTGCTCAAACAGATGAGTGTCAATCTTTCAGCTATCCAACTCCAATACAGTGATTTTTATGCAACTCTTTTGGAGACAATGCACACAAGTGGCATACAAAGCAGTGAGCTTGAACTTGAAATTACCGAGAGTTATATTGCCACCAATGCGAGTGAAGCAATCGAGAGTTTAAAACAGTTTAGAGCTTTGGGAATTGAGCTTGCCATTGATGACTTTGGAACGGGATACTCCTCTATGAGTTACTTACAAAAACTCCCTGTCACACGACTCAAAATCGATAAATCTTTCGTCGATGATCTGCCAGACTCCAAAGAGAGCGTCGCAGTGGCAACTGCGATTATGGCACTTGCAAGTACATTTGGACTTAAGATTACCGTTGAGGGCGTTGAGACATTGCCGCAATTAGAGTTTTTTAAAGAGAAATATTGCGATGATATACAAGGCTATTTTTATTCCAAACCTCTAGACTTTGAGTCACTCAAAACATTTATGCAGAACAATTTAAATTTGTAAAAATGTAGTAACAAAAATTAGTAAAATTTGCTCCAAAGTCTATTTATTATATAATTTGCGACTTATGAGAACAAAAAGGATATTTTATGGAGTGTCAATTTCCAACTGTCAATGCAAATAAAGCTGAAATAAAAGAGATATTTCAAACAGTAAAAACAATCGCTGTTTTGGGACTTTCCCCAGATTCTACAAAAGATAGTCACAAAGTTGCAGCCTATTTGCAAGAGCAGGGATATAAAATAGTTCCCGTGTATCCAAAAGGCGATGAAATCCTTGGTGAAAAAGTGTACAACTCTTTAGAAACAATTCCATTTGCCGTGGATATGGTCGATATTTTTCGTAAACCAGATGCCCTTGAGAGCATCGCAGATGTTTGTATAAAGCGCAAAGATGTAAAAGTATTTTGGTCGCAGATTGGGATTGTAAACAATGAAGCAGCACAAAAAGCAAAAGATGCGGGAATGCAAGTAGTTCAAAGTCAGTGTGCGATGGTTGACCATCGCAACATGTAGGAAAAAAATTGTTAGATTTAAACACAATATATGAAGCCAAAGAGCGCATCAAAGAGGTCGTTGTCAATACGCCATTTTCCTATGCGCCCTATTTGAGTGAAGCTTCGGGCTGTGAAGTGTATTTAAAAAAAGAGAACCTCCAAGTAACAGGGGCTTTTAAAATACGCGGGGCGTACAATAAAATAGCTTCGTTAAGTGATGCACAAAGAGCAAGCGGCGTTGTAGCTGCAAGCGCTGGCAATCACGCCCAAGGCGTGGCGTTTTCTGCGCAAATGTTTGGCATCAATGCTACCATCATTATGCCCGAATCCACACCGCTCACCAAAATCAATGGTGTGAGACATTATGGTGCAACCGTTATTTTAGCGGGTGCAAATTATGATGAAGCCTATGCGTATGCACGTAAATTTGGAGAGCAAAATGCTTTAGTTTTTGTGCATCCATTTCAAGATGACTTTGTCATGTCTGGACAAGGAACGCTTGCACTAGAGATTCTAGAAGCAGCGCAAGATTTGGATGCCGTACTTATTCCTGTGGGCGGAGGCGGTTTGATCTCTGGCATGGCCAAAGCATTTAAAAGCATCAATCCACATGTTCAAGTCATTGGCGTAACTGCAAAGGGTGCGCCTGCGATGAAAAATTCATTTGAGCTTGGGCGTGCGGTTGATTCTTTATCTGTACGCACTATCGCCGATGGAATCGCTGTACGTGACTGCTCCCCGATTACCCTTGCGCATATTTTAGAAGATGTTGATAAAGTAATTGGAGTGGACGATGAGGAGATAGCTAGTGCGATTCTTTATCTTTTAGAGCGTCAAAAACTTGTTGTCGAGGGCGCTGGAGCTGTAGGTGTTGCAGCACTTTTGCATAATGAACTCCCAGAACTCAAAGGCAAAAAAGTCGCAGTTGTGCTGAGTGGTGGCAATATGGATGTGACTTTGCTTTCTGTTATCATTGAAAAAGGGCTTATCAAATCAAGCCGTAAGATGAAAATTACGGTCACCTTGGTCGATAAACCAGGTTCACTGATGCGTTTAACAGAACTGCTCAAAGAGCTTGATACCAATATCGTGCATATCGCTTATGATCGCACCTCTATTTCGCTGGATTATGGTGATGCCAATGTGACAATTCATCTTGAAACCAAAGGGCTAGAGCACCAAGAAAAGATCCGTTCTCTGCTTCAAAGCGAGGGATATCTTAGTCGGTCTATCAACTAGATGATAGCGATTGATTTAGGTTCCAATACCCTTCGCTGTATCGTGTATGATTGCCAAAACAAAACTTTTGGCGATCAATACGAAACCGTCGTCCGCACCGCAGATGGCTTGCATGAGAGTAAAAATATCAATGAAAAAGCACTCAAACGTATTATTGAAGCCTTACATGTAAGCGATAAAAAGCTCAATTTTCAAGCCCATAGAGTTGTTGCATATACAACGCAGGCCGCTCGTCAAGCGCAAAATGCATCCGAGATTTTAGAGATAATTTTTCAACAAACCAAGGTAAAATTTGAAATCATCAGTGGCGAGGAAGAAGCACGTTTGACCACAAAAGCGGTCCAAAATAGGCTTGAACAGTTAAAAATTCCATCCTCCTCTTTTACCCTTGTTGATATTGGCGGAGGCTCAACGGAAATTATCTTTTATTCCAATGAAACGCTGACATCAAAAAGTTTCAATATTGGTATTGTCACACTGTGCGAATCTTCAAAAAATATGCAAGCGATACATGAAAATCTACAAACCCTTTTACTTGAGGTTAAAACTTTTGTAGAAGAGTATTATAAAGCGCATGGCAAACCGCAAACTTTTATCCAAACAGCAGGAACACCTACGACGATTGCTGCGTATCTGCAAGGGATGCATTATGCCTCTTACGATGCCTCAAAGATTAACGGCTTTGTTTTGACAAAAGAGGGGTGCGAAAAAACCCTCCAAGAGCTCTTAGCCATGGATGAAAATGAGCGGACATTTTATGCGGGAGTAGGACGCGAAGAGCTTATTATCACTGGAATTATCATTGTAAAAAAGCTTTATGAAATACTAGAATATTCTCAAGCTGTTGTCGTAGATGATGGATTACGCGAGGGAATAGCGCTTTGGCATTGTGAAAAATCTGCTAAATAAGAGCTTAATCGAGAAAAATATTAGGTGATTTAACCTAAGTTATAGCTCATTATTACTATAATTACCGAATTTTTAAGAAGGAGACGATATGCAGATTAGTGGCGCACAAATGGTCATTGAAGCATTGATCGCAGAAAAAGTAGAAACTGTTTTTGGTTACCCAGGCGGTGCGATTATGAACGTCTATGATGAAATATATAAACAAAACTCTTTTAAACATATTTTGGCTCGTCATGAGCAAGCCGCAGTCCATGCAGCTGAGGGCTATGCAAAAGCAAGTGGACGTGTCGGCGTTGCGATGATTACAAGTGGTCCTGGATTTACTAATGCAGTTACAGGGCTTGCGGATGCGTATATGGATTCTGTTCCTTTGGTAGTAATCAGTGGACAAGTACCGATGAGTTTAATTGGAACGGATGCTTTTCAAGAGATTGACGCTGTTGGTATTAGCCGTTCTTGTACAAAACATAACTATCTTGTGACTGATGCGGCCGATTTGCCTCGTGTCTTAAAAGAAGCATTTTATATCGCTCGCACTGGCCGTCCCGGACCTGTACATGTAGATATTCCAAAAGATGTTACAGCGCAAATCGCGACATTTGATTATTCAAAACCAGTTGAGATTGAAACATACAAACCAAATGTGAATGGCAATATTCGCCAGATTAAAAAAGCACTTGAAGCCATACGCGATGCAAAACGTCCAATCTTTTATTTGGGTGGAGGGATTATCAACTCCAATGCCAGCGAAGAGATTCGAGCGCTTGTAAAACTCACAGGAATTCCAGCAGTTGAGACTTTGATGGCGCGAGGAACACTGAGTTTTGACGACCCACTTTTGATCTCTATGCTTGGAATGCATGGAAGCTATGCGGCAAATATGGCGATGAGCGAGACAGACATCGTCATCGGTCTTGGTGCACGATTTGATGACCGTGTAACGGGAAAACTGAGTGAATTTGCTAAAAATGCCAAAGTAGTGCATGTCGATATTGACCCAGCGAGTATCTCTAAGCTTGTAACAGCAGATTTTCCAATCGTTGGAGATTTGAAAAATGTAGCCACAAGTATGCTCTCTCTTGCAAAAGAGATGATTGACAAAGAGCGTTACGTTCCTTGGTTGGAGACTATTGCAAATTTCAACGGACTCCATCCGCTTGCATATAAAGAGGATACACCGGAATTAAAACCACAATGGGTTATCCAAAGAGTTGGTGAGCTTTTAGGCGATAGTGCAAATATAACCACAGATGTTGGCCAGCACCAGATGTGGACTGCACAGTTTTACCCATTTTCTCGTCCAAGACAGTGGGTTACCTCAGGCGGTTTAGGAACTATGGGATTTGGTTTTCCAGCTGCGATGGGTGTAAAAGTCGCAGATCCTTCTCGTGTAAGTATCAACTTTACAGGTGATGGTTCCATCTTGATGAATGTACAAGAGTTGATGACAACGGTTGAGTACAAACTCCCAGTTATTAACATCATATTAAATAATAACTATCTTGGTATGGTGCGTCAGTGGCAGACACTTTTTTACAATAAACGCCACTCATCCACAGACCTTTCCGTGCAACCAGATTTTGTCAAGCTTGCAGAAGCGTTTGGCGGTATTGGGTATCGCGTGAGTACAAAAGAGGAGTTTGATGCAGCCCTCAAAGATGCAGTTGAAAAAAATATTGTCACATTTATCGATGTAAAAGTGCATAGACTAGAAAACGTAATGCCAATGGTCCCAGCGGGTGGATCGCTATTTAATATGATGTTAGAGTATAAGGAGAAGTAAATGGAAGAAGCAGCAAGACGTGTCATTTCAGTTATCGTCATTAACGAAGCGAGTGTGCTTTCTCGTATTACAGACCTTTTCTCGGGACGTGGATATAACATCACATCCCTCACAGTCGCACCGATTCCTGAGAGTAGATATTCTCGTTTGACGATTGTCACATCGGGTTCAGTGCGCGTGATGGAACAGATTACAAAACAGCTTCATAAATTGATTCCCGTCTTAAAAGTGATCGAGCATGCGGACTTAGTTGAAAAAGAGATGGCACTTGTGAAGTTTCCAATTAGCGAAACACTCAGTGAAATCTCGTCACTTTGCAGCGCATACAATGGAAACATTGTCAATGTCAGTGAAGAAGTAATCATTGCAATGGTTGCAGATGAACCAAAAAGAGTTGATTACTTTTTAGCAGCAGCAAAGCGCTTTCATCCGCGTGAGATTGTCAGAAGCGGTGCTGTCGCTTTAGAGCGATAAGATGCTACTCTCTTTTATCGCCAAATCACTTACGCCCACAGGGCACTCACAATGGAAACATTTTGGAGAAGATATCGAGATTATATCGATGCACGACCTCGCAAATGCATCTTGTGGAGAGCTTAGTTTTGCAGAGCACAAAAAATATGCATCACAGCTACAAAACTCAAAAGCTTCAGCGTTTTTAATCCCATCCTCTTTAGTTGATTATCTTCCTCCAAAAAGTTCTTATATCCTTTGTGAAGATGTTTCCATCACAATGGCATATGCAACAAAACTGTTTGCTCCAAAAAAAATCGACTGGAATGCACCTGATCCTATCATCGGTTGGGGAACGTATGTGGATGAGAGAGCGAATGTAGAAAATGGCGTTGTGATTGGTAAAAACTCTACAATTATGGCGGGTGTTTATCTTGGCTCACATGTACATGTAGGCGACAATACCACCATCTATCCAAATGCGGTTATCTATCGTGATTGCAGTATTGGAAGTGATTGCATTATTCATGCGGGAACGAGTATTGGTGCAGATGGATTTGGTTTTTCGCATACCACAACAGGTGAACATATAAAAATTTATCAAAATGGCAATGTAATCATTGAAGATGATGTTGAAATCGGCGCAAACTGCGCCATAGATAGAGCAGTTTTTGGCACAACACGCATTAAAAAAGGTGTCAAAATGGATAACTTTATTCATATTGGACATAATTGTGAAATTGGTGAATACTCTTTATTTGTGGCACAATCGGGAGTGGGCGGCTCTACCAAACTTGGAAGAAACTGCGTTGTCAGCGGACAAAGCGCTTTTAGCGATCATTTAGAAATTGCCCCTTTTTCAACTTTTACAGCAAGAAGTGGGATTACCAAGTCCATCAAAGAGCCTCACGGTGTTTGGAGCGGATACCCACTAATGCCACATAAAGATTGGATGCGTCTGCAAAGCAAAATTGCAAAAAGAACAAAAGAGTAACATTTTTTTAAGGAGAGCAGGATGGATATTAAAGAGATAGCACGTATTATAGGATTTGAATATAACGGCAGTTCATTTGAAATAAGCGGAATCAATACACTCAAAGATGCCCAGCCAGATGAGCTCTCCTTTGTGACAAATCCAAAATATTTTAAAGATGTTGAAGACTCCAAAGCAGGAGCCATCATTGTCTCGGCCCACGCTGCTTCAAGCGTTCCATCAAGTGCCATCGCACTTATCGTCAATGAACCCTACTTAATGATGGCAAAACTTTCAAAATATTTCGCTCCTGCTATTGAAGACGTGGACGCACCAAAAGCACAAATAGGCGAGGGCACAAAACTCTCAACTAAAGCTGAGATAGCTTCTGGTGCAATTGTGGGTAAAAACTGCATGATTATGGCTGGTGTATATGTTGGAAGTAATTGCGTTATCGGCGATAGCACCATCCTTTATCCAAATGTCGTTATTTATAGGGATTGCAAGATTGGGAGCCACTGCATTATCCATGCAAATACAACTATCGGTAGCGATGGTTTTGGTTTTGCAACCAATAAAATGGGGGAACATACAAAAATCTATCAAAACGGAAATGTTGTTATTGAAGATGATGTGGAGATTGGAAGTAGTACGACCATTGATAGAGCGGTTTTTAAAACAACGCTCATCAAAAAAGGAGTACGTATCGACAATCTCGTCCAAGTTGGCCACAACTGCGAAATTGGCGAATATGCAGTGCTCGTATCACAAACAGGACTTGCAGGTTCATCCAAGCTTGGTCGCAATGTTGTAATGGGTGGACAAAGCGCTACTTCAGGGCATTTGGAAGTTGCAGCGTTTAACACTTTTGCAGCAAGAAGCGGGATTACAAAGTCCATAAAAGAGAGTGGGGGAACATTTGCAGGTTTTCCACTTATGGAACATAGATTATGGTTGAAACTTCAAGGAAAATTGGCTAGACTTATAAAGTAAACAAATACAAGGAGTCAAAAATGTCTAAAAACTTAATCGAAGAAACAACAATCCATCTTCACGGAACAAATAAAGGCGTGATTTCTATTGCCAAAATAGATGAACCATACGGAAAAGAGAGTGCTAGCGTAGCAAGTATTGGTGTTTCACTGAGTGGAATGGCGGAAAAACCAGATTGGAAAGTACATATTCCATTGGAAAATCTCGCAGAAGTAATACAAGCGCTTCAAAAAATCAATCAGTAAGGCTTTTAAAGCCTTACATGTAAGCAAAAAAATCTACTTTTTAAGCGTTTTTACAAACTCTTCTATACGTCGAATTCCCTCTTTGATACTTTCCATATCTGTAGCAAAACTAAATCTGATATAACCATCGCTTCCAAATCCAAGACCTGGAACCACCGCAACACCTGTTTGCTCTAAAAGTTCTTTACAAAATTGAAGTGAATCGTGATTCACTGCTTTGATATTTACGAAAAGATAAAATGCGCCGTCTGGTTTGATAACAGAGAGTCCATCGATGGCATTGAAGAGTTTTACTGCTTCATCACGGCGTTCTTTAAACGCTTTACACATCATCGCAACATCTGCATCTGCGCTTCCATCGAGTCCAAGGATTGCTGCTTTTTGCGTGATAGAATTGATATTTGACGTGCTTTGGCTTTGGAGTGTTTTTGTCGCTTGGATAATGTCTGTACGGTGTGCAGCCATATAACCAAAACGCCATCCAGTCATCGCAACGGATTTACTCAAACCATTGATAGTAATGGTGCGTTTGTACATATCTTCACTTACAGCAGCACTTGAGGTAAATGTGCCATCATAGATTAGTTTTTCATACATCTCATCACTTGCAACTAAGATTTCTGTACCCTCTAAAACTTTTCCAAGTGCTACGAGTTCTTCTTTTGTATAGACTGAACCTGTTGGGTTGGAAGGAGAGGTCAAAACAATCATTTTTGTTTTTGGAGTGATTGCATTTTTGAGTTGCTCTGGAGTCATTTTAAACCCTGAAGCATCATCTGTTTGAATCTCAACGACACTCCCACCACAATATTTGACAAGTTCAGGATACGTAACCCAGTAGGGTGCTGGAATGATGACTTCATCCCCTTCTTCTACAACCGCTGAAAAGAGATTGAACAAAGAGTGTTTTGCACCATTGTTTACAATCACTTGTGCTGGAGTATAAGTGAGACCGTTTTCTCTTTGGAGTTTGTCAATAATAGCTTTTTTAAGTGCAGGGATTCCATCGACTGCGGTGTATTTGGTAAAACCTTCTTGAATCGCTTTTATGGCAGCGTCTTTAATAACTTGAGGCGTGTCAAAATCAGGCTCGCCCGCAGAAAAACTAAGGATATCTTTTCCTTGTGCTTTTAACTCTTGCGCAAGGTTAGATACAGCGATAGTGATAGACTCAGATAGGGCATTGATACGTTTAGTAAGCATGGTGATACCTTAGGTGAAATAAATTGCGCAATTGTAGCAAATTTTAGTTGTTCATAGACTTAATGAAAGACTCGTAAATGGTTTCTAGTTCTAAATCTTTTTCAAGAAGATTTTTATTGTCTTCTACGACAATGTGCTCTAAAATAGCAACACGTTTTAAAAGATATTCAAACATCTCTTTGTTGATATCGGGAAGCATATTGTGCATAAATGGATCTTTACAGCGACCTTTTTCTATCGTATGTGCAGGAATACCAATGGCTGTTGAACATGCAGGGACATTTTTGACTACAACAGAATTGGCGCCGATTTTTGAGTGTTCACCCACTTCAATATTTCCAAGCACTTTTGCACCCGCACCGATGACAACATGATGGCGAATGGTCGGATGGCGTTTCCCTGGTTCTAAACTGACACCGCCAAGTGTTACCCCTTGATAAATAAGTACGTCATCTTCGATGATAGCAGTTTCGCCGATGACTACACCAAAACCATGGTCGATGAACACACGTTTTCCAATCGTTGCTGCTGGATGAATATCGATATTTGTAAGCATTTGGTTGATGCCCATAACAGTTCGAGCAAGTTGTCTAAACCCGTTTTTATGGAAACGATTTGCAACTCTATACCATGCAATTGCCCAAACTCCAGGGTAATTAAAGAGGAAGTTTGTGTAAGAAGTTAGGGCGGGATCATTTTTATAAGCGTTTGTAAAGTCCTCTTTTATGTCACGAAACAATCCCATCGAAGTCCTTATCTGGTCGTTCTTAAATAACCATTTTGATACATATAATTTTCTAATTTTTGAAGTGTATCATTTTTTTCTTCTTCTGTTATAAAATCACTCTGCAAGAGATTTGTTTTAAGTTTTATTAATAATTCTCTTGCGTTGTAGCCCATATCATCTAAAATATCCATAACACTGATAGAGTCTTCGATATTAATGAGTTTAAACCCTTCTTCATCAATTTTGACGCTACATTCACTTGGATGAGAAAAAAGATTATGGTTCATTCCAAGCGTTTCTTGATAAGCTCCGATATTGAAAAATCCTAAGAAATACTCTTCCGTATCAAGATCGACATCATGCAGATAAAGCGGTTTTTTTGGATCAAAGCCTATCTCTCCATCGCTATCGCAGGTGATGTCCCACAACGAAGCAGGACGAATCGCTTTTTTGTCAAGTCTATCAAGCGGCATAACAGGAAAACTCTGGCCTAAACCCCAATAGTCTGGAAGACTTTGAAAGATAGAACTGTTAATAAGATAGCGCTCTTGGAGTCTCTCTTGTAGTTTTCTAATCTCTTGTGTTGGGCTTTCTTGGCAGATATAAAGCGCTTTTTTGATGATATTGTGCGCGAGTATTTCGGCATTTGATCGGTCTTGCAAATCAATATATCCAAGATCAAAAAGGGTTAAAAGTGATTCAATATGGTCAAGCGCATCATGGAGATATTCCATCGCATTTTGTGGTGTTAAAAGCTCATAAAGTTCACGCAACTCCTCGATGAGTGGGGGATTTGTCTCTTTAAATTTGATGTGTTGCATCTGGTAATCTTGCGTAAAGAGCTCCAAAACAGGTGCCACTAAAACAGCATGTGAGGCTACGATAAAGCGGCCTGATTCTGTATAGATGTTTGGATGTTCAACCGATTTTGAATTACTGACTTCACGAAGCAAAAACACAACGTCATTCGCAAACTCTTCAATAGAGTAGTTTTTTGCTGATTCACTTTTGTGTTGTGAATATTCAACGGCTAAGCCACCTCCGATATTGATACTATCGAGTCCAGTTGCACCCATTTTTTTGAGTTCTGCGTAAATATTTCCAGCTTCTCTCAGTGCGCGTTTGAGTGGTGAAATATCTGCCATCTGCGAGCCGATGTGGAAGTGAATCATTTTAAAATATTCCATTTTATCTGACTCACGAAGCAGTTGCATCGCTTCAAGTATCTCAGTGGAAGTTAAACCAAATTTTGCATCCATTCCACCGCTTTTTGCCCAAGTACCACTTCCTGAAGAGTGCAAACGAAGACGAATACCGATGTGCGGCATGGTTAAACCACAAGAATCAGCAACCTCTAAAATAGTCTCCAACTCGCCGAGTCCCTCGATGGTGATAGTAATATTGTGTCCACTATGTGCGGCAATAAATCCAAGTTCAATAAGCTCTGTATCTTTAAAACCATTAACAGTGATGGGATACCCAAGCGGCGTATAACTCATCGCTAAAAAGAGCTCCGCTTTTGAGCCCGCTTCAAGTCCATACCCTCTGTTTTGTCCACAATTTGCGATGGCTTCGACAACATTTGGAAATTGATTGACTTTAAGAGGAAACACCGCATTAAAAGTTCCGTTGTAACTGTTTTCAGTAATAGCGTTTGAAAATGAATCAAAAAGAGTATCAATCTGCTTTTTGATAAGATGCTCAAAGCGAAGAATCAGTGGCCCACGAAGACCAGAAGCACGCACTTTTTGCGTAATCGCAAAGATGGATGGTTTTGAACCATAGTTAATACAAACTTTTCCATCTTTAATAATAAAGTTATTGTTACCCCAAATATCTATTCCATAATTTCTCATATTTCGCTCCTCTTAAATTTGTACAATTGGGATAATCTGCTCAGTTTTTTCTTCTAAATTTTTAACCCATATTTTTTGCTCTTTTAACTCATTTTCTCCAATAATCGCACAATATTTTGCATTCACTTTATCTGCATTTTTGAGGTGAGTTTTCAAGTTTCTTGGTTTGTAGCAAACCGTTGCTTTGTCTGTTTTTCTTTTATTTTGCGTAAGCGAGAGCACAAGCTCTATAGCTTCTTCATCCATCGCTCCAAAATAGTATCCTTGACGTGCAACTTCAGGCATAGCAATCAACTCTAAAAGTCTCTCGATACCTATGGCAAATCCAACCGCAGGTGTCGCTTTTCCATCTAAAAACTCTACAAGTCTATCGTAGCGTCCACCGCCTGCGATGGCGCTTTGCGCACCGATATTGTCGCTTACAAACTCAAAAGCAGTTTTACTATAATAATCAAGTCCACGCACTAAATGGTTGTCAATCTCATAATTAATATTATTTACTTTCAATATTTTTTGGAGTGCCTCAAAATCATCCTTACATGTAAGGCAAAGATTGTTTAAAAGTTTCGGAGCAGTTCCATAAAGTGCTTGGCATTTTTCGCTTTTACAATCAAGCACACGGATAGGATTTGTCTCTTTTCGTCTGAGACAATCCTCACAAAGTTCCTCTTGATGTAGCTTTAAAAAGTTTACAAGTTTTTCTTTGTACTGTGGCATACAGTTGTAATCACCCAAAGAGTTTATTTTAAGTCTGTAGCCGATTTTAAGGGTATTGAAAATATCCGCAATCATCATAATCATCGTTGCATCTTCAAGCACACTTGCTTCGCCGAAACTTTCCACTCCAAATTGGTGAAACTCTCTCAAACGTCCTTTCTGCGGTCTTTCATAGCGAAACATTGGACCATGATAGAAAAATTTGTAGCTCCCTCCAGCTTTGTCAAACTTATTTTGCACAAAAGCACGCACGACGCCTGCTGTTCCCTCAGGACGCAGACACACATCATTTTCACCTTTATCAATAAACTGATACATCTCTTTGCCGACAATATCACTTGATTCGCCCACAGAGCGTTTAAAAAGTGCTGTTTCTTCTAAAAGTGGTGTTTCAATATAACTAAAGCCATAATTTTTGGCTATTTTCGTTGCAACTGCTATAAAGTATTCAAATCTTTGTGACTCTATAATGTCATTCATTCCGCGAAGTGATTGTATCATCTACTTTTTTTCCTCTATAAAATTTATAATTCTTTCTGTTATATCGCTTACATGTAAAGATGCATCGATCTCTAAAAGTTCTACATGTAAGGCTTTTGCCGCTTTGATTAGTGAGTCTTGAATATGGAGCAGATACGCAACACCTCTGCTTTCGATTTTGTCATGCTCTTTTTGAGAGAGTCGATAGGTAAGCTCCTCTTTGGAGAGTTTTAAAATTACGGCTTTAGTCGGTAAAATTTCCTTACATGTAAAGCGGTTGAGCGCTAAAAGTTGCTCCATTTCAAAATGTCCGACCACATCGGCATACGCAATGCCTGAAATCACACTTCTGTCACTGATAATGAGTTTTTCTAAATTTGGTTCTATGACCTCGGCGATATGCTCGGCCCTATCGGAAAGAAAAATCAAAAGTTCTGCGATAGGACTTTTAATCTCACAAAAAAGAGCAATCTCGCGCAATTTCTCTCCAAGCTCTGTTCCACCTGGTTCTTTTGTAATGAGTGCCTGAGGATAATAGTTTTTTAAAGCCTCGATCTGCGTACTTTTTCCAGCTGTATCGATCCCCTCGATAACTATATACATGCCAATCTCTTTTCTATAATTGTTTGTACTTCAGATGGCAAAAGATGCTCTGTTTTGCCATGAAACTTTAACAAATTTCTCACAATCGACGAGCTGATAAAAGCGTGTTGTAATTTTGGCATCAGATACACAGTCTCGATGGTATTATCAAGAGAGTTGTTGAGATATCCGAGTTGGAGTTCAAACTCAAAATCACTCACAGCCCGTAAACCGCGGATTAAAATGGTGGCTTCAAGGCTTTTTGCAAGTTCAACGGTGAGATTATTAAAACCAATCACACGAACATTTTTCAAACTTTTTACCGCCTCTTGTACCATCTCTACTCTTTGCGCAAGATCAAACATCGGGTTTTTATCTTTCGAATCTGCAACAGCGATAATCACCTCATCAAAAAGTCGCAACGCGCGTTCGATAATATCAAAATGTCCATTAGTTATAGGATCAAAAGTTCCAGGATAGAGCGCGATTTTATTCATTTTCATCCCATCTTTTATATAACTCATTTTCAATCCCAAGCAGATCAAACCACTTACCAATCATAAAATTTTCCATCTCATCAAGCGTAGTTTGTTCACTGTAATACGCAATAACAGGTGGCGCAATGATGATGCCAAGAGTTGCGAGCTTGTGCATATTTTCCAAAGCAATTGCTGAAAATGGCATCTCTCGTGGTGCTAAAAGGAGCTTTTTTTGCTCTTTGATCATTACAGTGGCTGCGCGTGTGGTAAGATTGTCAGAGATACCGCACGCAATCTTTGCCAGAGTGTTCATACTGCACGGAATAACAAGCATGGCATCAACTTTAAAACTCCCACTTGCAATGGAAGCTGCAATATTTTTTTCATCATGCACGATAATATCTTGTTCTTTATCTAAAACTACTTTCGCATGTTCTGAGATTATAAGATGTTTTTGGATACCTTTTGGTAACAAAGAGAGTGCTTTAAGTCCTAGACTCGCACCGCTTGCACCACTGATAGAAACAACTATTTTTTTCATTGGATTTGTACTCTTTTATCTGAGATAACTTTCGCTCTTAGTGCTTTGCCGTCTGATTTGCGAACAACGATAACATCGCCAACTTTTCCATCTTGCTGGGACACGACATCAAATGTTATCGAAACCCCGCCATCCTCTACAAAAGCGACGACATGTTCATTTCTTCGTACAACGCTGAGTTGCTCAATATCGTTTTGTGTCAAAATTTCATCGGATTTTATTGAAAATTTGCTTTGATATTGATGATTTAGCACATCACTAAGCGGAGCGGCTCTAAAACTTAAAAATTTTACCCTTTTGATTTTTGTATTTTCAAAGGAGAGTTTTTCATGACGGGCGATGGGTTTTGTGCTTACAACCACATCTAGCTGGGCATCAAGGACGTAATCGAAAAAGATCATTTTGTGTTCTGGAGTGATGATGGAGACGGTAGAATAGTTTCTAGCAAGCGTTTGTTTTTGTAAAGTCAGAGAGTATTTGTCTGGAAGTTCACTCAAATGTGTTCTTGGATAGAGTTTGAGTGATTTGATGATGAGAGCAGGGTACTTATTTAAAAACTCGCGTTGAAGGGCATCGCAGATTTTTTGAATATTTATAGGCGATTTTTCTCTAAAAGTGATGGTTTTTACTTTATTTGGCTGGATTAAAATGCCATGATTTTTGAAAAGCGCAATCACTTTTTGAGCAGATGTGCACAGAATCTGTTTGTCTGTATCATACGAAAAGAGTAAAAAATCTTTTGTAATCTCTTTGGAAATATCACTTGCATAAATATCTCTGCCTTTTGTTTCATAGTTTTCCTCTAGCGTGATGCCATAGAGTTGCATCGCAAAAAAGAGTAAGAAAAAAAAAGTCTTCACCATATACACTCCCAAATAAAAATTTGATTTTAGCATATTTACAAGATTTGCCTTATAATGGTTGCAATAAGTAAGTCCCTAATCAAAAGAGAGGAATACATCATGCAAAATTTTGCATGAACTTTTAAAAAGTAATTCTATGCAGGCACACACTTTTTTAGTGGAAAGTTTGAGTCGGGAAAGAGTACTTTTAAATGGAGTAAAAGAGGAAGCATTTGATAAAAAACTGCATCGAGAGCCTCTTGCAAATCTCCAAATCCGCCCTCTAATTTAAGGTTTTTGGAAGTT
>JAVHOA010000105.1:25165-30961 GCA_036169815.1 Sulfurimonadaceae bacterium | reverse complement strand
AGTTACGATAAACATTGTATTGGAAGCCATCTTGATATAGATAGCAGTTATTTCACTTTAAATCCTGGCGAATCAGCAAGTGAAATTATCATCTATGAAGAAAAATATTATGCCCTAGGTGTCAAGTGTTCCAAAGGCTATCGAGAGTATAAAAGTCAGAGCGATGATTATAGTAATGATGTCTATACGCTTTTCTTCTCTTATATCAGTGATATCCAAGATTCAACACTTCAAGAAATTAATGGGTTTTCATTTGAAAATGAGATTAGATTTGATACAGGGTCACAAACAAAAGATATTGCAACCTTTATGATTGGGAACCAGTGGCTTGGTATCGAGGCGCAAAAAGTAGTTGAAGCAGTGAGCGTCGATGAACTCAAAAGTACCGTCAATATTGATCCAAATCACCATTTTAAAGGGACGCTCATTTATGAAGACAAGGCCGTAATGGTGATAGATATCAAAAACTTCCTACAAGAAAATGTGACTGACAATTATCAAGAGATTATCATCATTAAATATGGTGAGACCTCCTACAACTATCTTGGAATCTTTGTAAATACTTTAGAGTATATTTATGGAATATCCCATGAAAATATTAAGACACTTCATAATGAGATTATAGGCAACTCTACTCTCGTAGAGAGCATTGTATTTCCAGAAAATCGAAGTGCAACAAATGAGGTTCTTTCCATCCTCTCTATCAATAAAATCATCGCTGAGCTTGTTAAACCACAAATAAATAAAATGATTCAAAAGCAGGTTAAACACTAGACTTACTGTTACAATTTACACACAAACATTAATTCTTCAACTTTTCTAGCAGTTTTAAAAATTCGGCAGGTTCTTTATACCCTGTAATGGTTGCATTTTCAAGCAGTTTGCCATTTTTATCAATAAAAAGCATAACTGGAGGACCAAAAACTCCATAGCGTTTAGAAAGCGCTTTTTGCTCCTGCGTATTGGCTGTAATATCAACTCGGATAAGTACAAATTCGCGCATCTTTGCTATAACATCCTTATCTTTAAAAGTTGTAGCATCTAGCTCTTTACAAGCCGCACACCACTGCGCAGAAAAATCAAGCATCACTTTTTTTCCCTTTGCCGCTTCAAGTGCTACATCGAGCTCTTGCGCTGTAGTGACCACTTTAAATTGTAATTCCTCACTCTGTTGGTTTAAAGAGATAGGAGCTGCTTTTTGCCCGAACTGATCAAGCGGCGTTGTGATATTTTTTGAACCACTAAAAGAACCAATAAAAAGGATTACACCATAAAGGGCAAGTAATACCGCAACCACTTTTTTGATACTATTTTCTCGTTCTCCATTGCTTACATGTAAGGGTTCAAGCGCTCCAAAATGAACGCCTGTGCCAATAGCAAGCACACCCCAAAGTAGCATAACAACACCTGCGTCTAAAACTCTTGAAACCATCCAAACAGCCACACCAAGCATCATCACGCCAAAGATTGTTTTGACCGTATCCATCCACATTCCTGGACGAGGCATAAACTTCCCAGCTCCAGTTCCCACGATGAGCAATGGAATCCCCATACCGAGTGAAAGCACAAAAAGTGCCGCTCCACCGAGGAGTGCATTTCCTGTTTGACCAATATACACCAAAGCCCCAGCAAGCGGTGCAGCCACACAAGGTCCAACGATAAGCGCTGATAAAAAGCCCATAATTGCCACGCCAATTACACCACTTTTTTTACCCGTTGCGCTACTGAGTTTGGATTGAATAAAGTTTGGCATTTGGAGTTCATAGAGATCAAACATCGAGAGTGAGAGTGCGATGAAAATACCCGCAAATGAGTAGATAACCCAAGGCGTTTGCAGTGCTGCTTGAAGGTTTGCACCAAAAAGACCCGCCAACACACCTGCAAAAGTATAAGCAACAGACATAGAAAGTACATACACAACAGACAAGAAAAAGGCACGTTTTGTGCTCAAGCCCTCACCTTGTGAGACAATGACTGAGGAGATGATGGGAATCATAGGAAAAACACAAGGAGTGAGTGAAAGCAACACTCCAAAAATGAAAAACATTCCAAGAATAAACACAAGATTTCCAGATTTAAGTGTATCTGCAATCGTTTGCGTTTCTGAAACTGGCGGCCCAGTCACAGGCATTACCGTACTGTTGCGCTCACCTGTGCTAGTAGTATTTGCTAAAGTAGTTTGCGAAATAGTGGACTTTTTTGGTTCAACTTCTGCCACTTCAGGCACCGCTGTGAGCGTTTGTGCTTTCACACTCGCTTTATCTTCTAATTTTGTACTTTCTATATTAAAACTATACGTATGTGTTTGTGGTTCATAGCACAATCCTTTGTTGGAACACCCTTGAAAGGCGAGTACAAGATCAATTTTTTGCACTCCGTTCACTCCCGCATTTTTTTTGAGATCAACTACAATATGTGGAGAAACAAGATATACTTGATCGCCATCATGTGCTACGCTTTGAGGAAAGTTACTTTTTGCAATTGCAATATTTTTACTCTCTTTAAGTGAGATTTTAAGCTCTTTTTCATAAAGATAAATCCCCTCACCTAGCTTAATATCAACAATAATTTGCCCTTTATCATTTAAAGAAGCGGAGGGCTTAAAAGCCTCATCTGGCATCAAAAAACTCGCAGAAAAAAGCGTTGAAGCAAAAAAAATCAAAAAGAAAAAAACAGTTTTTTTCATAGTATCCCTTGTGGTAAATATTTCAATATTCTATCTTAAAATATTAAATAGACCCATAAGTTTCTCTTTTAATACTTTGTTCTCATGACTTTATTTACTACCTGATGTTACTGAGCTTCTTCTAAGGCAGGCTCAGAATTCTCTTCATTTTCTACACTCTGTGTTTCATCATTTTGATCATTGCTGAGTTCTTGATTTTGAGTTTGATCTTGGGGCAGCTCTTGTATGGTTTCGTTTTCCTCACCAAAAACTACTGCACTTTGAGGTGTTTCTTCTTTCTTTGGCGGTGCCATAACCTCTTTATAGCTTTGGATTACCACGCCTCTTCGCATCAAAATCTTATAGATAACCGCAGAACGGTTTTTTACATATTTTTGTCTTCCCAAGGGATTAAATCGAATAGGATTTGGCAAAACTGCTGCGAGTCGTGATGCTTCTCTTGCACTTAGATTTTTCGCGCTTTTTCCATAATAATGACGCGCAGCAGCTTCGATACCAAAAATCCCATCGCCCCACTCTGCGACATTGAGATAAATCTCTAAAATACGGCGTTTTGAAAGCGTTTTTTCAATCCTATAAGTCAAAATCGCTTCTTTGAGTTTGCGAATAGGATTTTTACTTGGAGAGAGATAAAGATTTTTACTCAATTGCTGGGAAATGGTGCTTCCACCTGCAAGTGTGCCTTTTTGAATACTACGTTCTAAGGCATTTTCCATCCCCTTGACATCAAAACCATCATGTTTATAGAAGCCATCATCCTCGCCGATAAGCACCGCTTTTATAAGATTTGGAGAGATTTTTTTTATGCTGACCCATTTTTGATTGATTTGTATCTCTCTATTTTCATCCGCCCACTGTGCTTGTCTATACTCCATAAATGCTGTTGGGATTGGATTGTGGAGTTTTAAATCAGCAACATCGGGAGTAACAAAATAACGCAAAATATCAAGTGAAAAAACAAATAAAATAGCTAAAATAATTTTCATACAAACCTCTTTCGTTTAAAAAAGATAACATATCAAAATATGACTTATATCCTTAAGCGATTCATCATAAAAATTACTCTACTCTACAAAAAATTTTAAAACTAAAGATGAATAATGCAAAATAGACTCGCTTATGAAGATTCACCCTATTTACAACAGCATAAAAACAATCCTATCGATTGGTTCCCTTGGTGCGATGAAGCATTTTTAAAAGCTAAAAATGAGAATAAACCTATTTTTATCTCCATTGGGTACAGCAGTTGCCACTGGTGCCATGTGATGGAAAAAGAGGTGTTTGAAAATGAGGAGATTGCAGCCTTTGTGAATGCGCATTTTGTCTGCATTAAAGTAGATCGAGAAGAGCGTCCTGATATTGACAAACATTACCAAGAGGTATATCAGCTTTTAAATAGGCGCTCTGGCGGATGGCCGACTTCCATCTTTGCAACACCGCAAAATAAGCCCTTTTACGCGGGAACTTACATTCCGCCCTACACAAAAGAGCAGTTTGTAAATAGCTTGGGCTTTAGTGAAATCACCAAAATCATCGCCGAAAAAGTCGCTCAAAATGATGCACAATTATTTAAAAATGCCGAGGATGTTGTAAGCTTTTTAAAACCAAGTGAACATCCAAAAGAGGCAACAAAACTGCATGAAGATTTTTACAAAACCTTTTTACTCCAAGTGGAGCGAAACTTTGAAACAGCATACGGAGGTTTTTCACACGCTCCAAAATTTCCACACACCGCAACACTGAGTACACTTTTAAATCTTGCGACACTCTACAAAAGCAAAGAAGCAACAAAAATGCTTACATGTACGCTTGATAATATGATAAAAGGCGGCATGTATGATCTCGTTGAGGGAGGATTTTGCCGCTACTCCACCGATGAGCAATGGCTTGTGCCACATTTTGAAAAAATGACTTATGATAACGCCCTGCTTTGTGAGCTTTACACTAAAGCAAGCCTTACATGTAAGGATAAAAACTACTTACATGTAGCCAAAAAAACAGCTGATTTTATGCTTGCCTCGATGCAAGAGGATAATCTTTTTTACTCAGCAAGCGATGCGGATTCCAAAGAGGGCGAGGGACACTACTTTACCTACACAAAAGAGGAAATCACAAACGCTTTAGAAGAAAATGGATTTGAAACAAATCACATTGCATCCATTTTAAAAGCCTTACATGTAAGCGATGGCGGCAACTTTGAAGGGCGTAATATTATAAGATATGAAGAGGAAGTTCAAAGCCCATGGCTTGAAGTTGTGCTTGCTATTTTAAAAGATCAAAGAGCGCGAAGAGAGTATCCATTTATTGACAAAAAAGTGCAAACTTCATGGAATGCCATGATGAGTAAAGCACTTTTTTCTCTTAGCCGTCTTGAACCTCATTATAAAGCCATTGCCATCGAGCATATAGATGCACTTTTGGCAACCATGTTTTACGATGGCGAACTTTATCACGCAACACTCATCCACAAACCGCCAAAGGTGAAAGCATTTTTGGAGGATTACGCCTATCTTGGCGTGGCTTTGGTAGCCGCTTATGAAGCCTCAAGCGATGAACTGTACCTCATCACTGCCCAAAAGCTTGCCAACAAAGCACTCGAAGAGTTTTATGACAAAGGCAGATGGTTTTTTAGCAAAGGAGAGTTTACAACCCAAGCAGAAATTAGCGACAATACCTATCCTTCAGCTGTAAGCGTTATGGTCGATTTATTGCTTTGCCTTGGTGCTTTAGGCGAGGAAAAATACAGCACTTTTGCTTTTAAAACCCTCGAGTATAATTCCTATGAGCTAGGACGCAAACCCATCTACTCACCGAGTATGCTCAACACAATGTTACGCTATCTCAAAGGAGATCGCATTATCAAATCTAATAGTGAAAATCTGCAAAAAAGCAGCAGTGAAATTGCACATATAGACTATCCATATATTTTAAAACAAACGACAATGGATACAGATTTTTTAATTTGCCAAACCCATAGTTGTTTTGCAAATACAAAAGAAAGTAGTAAACTAGAGTCACTCATTAGAAATTCACTCAAATAAAAGGAAAAAAGATGCCAAAACAGAAACAAAAAGAACAAAAAGAACAAAAAATGCCAAAAGAACAAAAAG
>JAVHOA010000105.1:0-25065 GCA_036169815.1 Sulfurimonadaceae bacterium | reverse complement strand
GAAACAAAAAGAACAAAAAGAACAAAAAATGCCAAAAGAACAAAAAGAACAAAAAGTTCCAAAAGAGAAAAAAGAGAAAAAAGAGAAAAAAAGCGAGATGGTAACAGTAGAGATGAAAAAATCTCAGTTGGTTTATGAAGAGGAGTTACAAACCCTGCAGATTGAACTCTTAAAGATGCAAAATCACATCAAAGATACAGGTAAAAAACTCCTACTTATCTTTGAAGGGCGCGATGCGGCGGGAAAAGGCGGAACCATCAAACGCATCACTGAACATCTCAATCCTCGTGGCGCAAGAGTTGTCGCACTCACAAAACCCTCAGACACGGAAAAAACACAGTGGTATTTTCAAAGATATGCCTCTCACTTGCCCTCAGCTGGCGAAATTGTTTTGTTTGATAGAAGCTGGTACAACCGTGGCGGAGTTGAGCCTGTTATGGGATTTTGTACTCCAGAAGAGCATGAAGATTTTTTACGCTCTGTTCCTGCTTTTGAGAGAATGCTTATGAACTCAGGTATCCAAATACTCAAATTTTATTTTTCAGTATCCAAAGAGGTACAAGCAAAACGATTTAAAGAGAGAAAAAGTGATCCATTGAAACATTTTAAAATCTCTCCTGTGGATGAAAAAGCACAAAGCTTATGGGAAAAATATACCGTTGCAAAATACTCCATGTTACTGGCTTCTCACACTCCTGGAACACCATGGACCATTGTCCGCTCAGACAATAAAAAAACCGCGCGTATTAACTGTATTAAGCATATAATAGAGCACGTAGAGTATCCAGATAAACTCGCAAAAGAGTTTTTAGAGATTGACAAAAATATTATTCTTGATGGCAATGATGAAGTAAGAAATATGGAAGCCAAAATGAATATCAAGATGGATTAAGAGGAAAAATGAAAAAAATAGTAATGAGTATTTTATGTATTGCGTCACTTTTTGCACAGCAAACTCCGCTTTTGACGCAAAAACAAGAAACTCTCGATTTAAAACGCAAACAGATACAAGAAGATATCCAAGCCGCCTCAAAGAGCTGGATTTCTCCTTTGATTCTCTCTCTTTCTTTGAGCGAAAATAAAAGTGCGACCAATGACACAAATGAGCTTAAAAACGCATCATTGCAATGGAATCAAGATATTTTTAGAAGCGGTGGCATCACCTACACTATGCAACTTGCCAATGCCTCTGGCGCTGCAAATCTTTTGGGAGTCGATATCCAAGAAGCAAAATATCTTCAATCGCTTTATACACTCAAAACCCAGTGTCTTCGTGACGCTTTAGCGCAAAAACAGAGTGAATTACGAGTAAAAAATATGGATATTGACCTTTTAATGACAAAAGCAAAATACCAAGCAGGACTAGCAGATTTAAGCCAACTCAACCAATCCACGCTCAACCGTGATAGTGCAAAAACCAGCCTTATTGTTGTTAAAAATGCACTGCAAAGTGAGCGTTATGAACTGCAAAAAATTGCCAATGACACCCAAAATATCAAAATTCCAGAGTTAAATCTCCCCTCAAAAAAAGAGTATTTAGCTCAAAATCTTGAACTTTTACAATACAGCAAACAAAACCTCTCAACGCAGATTGCTTGGAAAAACAAGTGTTCAAACTACTTTCCAAAACTAGCTCTCAACGCATCGTATGGCTACACAAAAAACAGCTCTTCCTCTCCTTATGCATCTGATTATGAGGGCAATAGTTACAATTATGGACTGACTCTTTCGATGCCGCTCATCGACGTGAGTGCGCTCAACTTAGTAGAATCAGCCAAACTCCAATACCTGCAAACAAAAAGTGCACAAAACGATAGACGCATCGAACTTGAAGCTCAATATGACTTACATGTAAACAATATCCAAAACTATCAAGAAAAAATTGCCCTAGCCGATGAGATGATTAGGATGTATGATTCACTTTTAACTTTTACCAAACATCAAGTCAAAGCGGGCTTTAAATCCCAATACGACCTTGATTCTCTCCAAAACTCTGTTGCAATCCAAAAGATTGAAAAAGAGATTCAAAACTACAATATTACTATCGAAAAAATAGCACTCTATTTTGATACAAAACACTAAGGAAAAACATGGAAGCGATGAACAAAGTCACACAATACAAAAAAAGCGGCATGGCATGGAAAATTTTTATAGCGCTATTTCTGCTTATTCTTGGAGCTATTGCGTATCAATTTTTTATTCCAAAAGAGGAAAAAAATGCGTTTCGCTACATCAGCGAACCACTTAAAAAAGGCTCACTTGCTATGAGTGTCTCTGCTACGGGCAATATCCAACCCGTTGAGCAGGTCAATGTGGGAAGTGAAGTTTCAGGAACTATAGAAAGAGTATTTGTGGACTTTAACGATGTTGTCAAAAAAGGAGAACTTTTAGCGCAGATCGATAGAACAAAATATCAAAGCAATCTCAAAAAAGCAGAAGCAACACTCGCATCTGCAAACGCAAATCTTCAAAATATGCAAGCATCACTCTATAGAGCCGAATCAATCATTTCAAGAGATAAAATGCTTCGTGAAGCAACAAATGGAGCACTTCCATCAAAAAATGACTGGGACAATGACTACGCATCTTACATGATGGCAAAAGCGCAAATCAACAGTGCAAAAGCGCAGATAGAACAAGCCGCGCAAGGACTCATCTCGGCACAATATGACTTGCAAAAAACAAATATCTACTCTCCGGTGGATGGAACCATTTTAGTCAAAAGTATCGATGTAGGTCAAACTGTTGCCGCATCTTTTCAAACGCCAACGCTCTTTAGCATCGCCAAAGATCTCACAAAGATGCAACTGCAAGCGACCATCGATGAAGCAGATATTGCAAAGGTGAAAAAGGGTCAAAAAGTAACCTTTCATGTCGATGCCTACCCAAATACAGACTTTCAAACCACAATCTCGCAAGTGCGTGTAAACTCGGCGATCGTCGATGGTGTTGTGACCTATTTGGCGATTATGGATTATGATAATTCAAAACTCCTTTTACGCCCTGGGATGAGTGCAGATATTGAGATTACAACACAAACAATCCCTAACGCTTTTCTAGTTTCAAAAGCGGCTTTGCTTTTTATCCCCGTCAAACCAAAACCACAAGGACTCTTTAGTTCAAAGGCAAAAGTGGAGCTAAAAATAGATCCAAATCCGCATATTTGGATCTTGCAAAACAAAGAGCCTAAAAAAGTTTATGTCAAGCTCTTAGGCTCCAACGGTTCTACAAGTGCCATCAGTGCAGATGGGCTTAAAGTTGCCGACAAAGTCATCACAAATCAGGAAAAAGCGCAATGATAAAGCTTGCGGGCATCAACAAACTCTATGGAACATCTGAAGCATCCACGACTGTTTTAAAAAATGTTGCTTTGCATATCAAAGAGGGAGAATTTGTCGCCATTATGGGACCAAGCGGAAGCGGAAAGTCCACACTTTTAAATATTTTAGGCACCCTCGATGTGCCAAGTTCTGGTACTTACACTTTTTTAGATACCGATGTGACATCGCTGAGTAAAGATCAGCGATCGCTTTTTCGACGCCATCTTCTTGGATTTATCTTTCAAGGGTTTAACCTGCTAAAAAAAACAAGCGCCATTGACAATGTCGAGATGCCACTCATCTACCTTGGAGTAAAAGCCAAAGAGCGCCAAGAACGCGCTTTTGGCGCTCTAAAAAGCGTTGGTTTAGAAGATCGCGCAACGTATGAACCTTCAAAACTCTCAGGCGGACAGCAACAGCGCGTGGCGATTGCTCGAGCGATTGTGACAAATCCAAAAGTGCTTATCGCCGATGAACCCACAGGAAATCTCGACACTGCTCGAAGTCATGAGATTATGCAAATCCTTCAAGAGTTCAACAAAAACGGCATCACTATCATTATGGTGACACATGAAGAGGAGATTGCTGCGTATGCTTCAAGAGTCTTACATGTAAGGGATGGAATCCTAGAAAAAGAGGTGCATAATGCTCACTAACGCTTTTTTACAAGCACTCCGCGAGATTAGGCGCAATCTCATGCGTTCACTGCTCACTGCGATGGGAATCGTCATCGGAATCGCTTCTGTTATTGCGATGGTAAATATTGGCAAGGGTGCGAGCCTCTCCATCACCAATAGTATCTCTAAACTTGGAAGCAATATCTTATTTCTCACTCCCGGCCAACAACACGGCCCAGGCGGACAATCTGCCGTGGCCATCCCTTTTAAAACCAAAGATGCCGATGTCTTAAAAGAGTCCATCACTGCACTTGAAGCAATCTCTGCTGTAGAAAACTCCAGTATGACCGCTCTTTATGGTGATCAGAACTATCAAACGAGTATTAAAGGGGTCGAAAACGACTATTTTAAGATTCAAGAGTTTCATTTTGACAAGGGGCGTGACTTTACAAGCAATGAAATACGCAGCGGCTTAAACAGCTGTATCTTAGGAAAAACTGTTGTCGATAAACTCTTTGTCAAAGGCGAAGATTCTATTGGCAAAAAACTGCGTCTGCAAAAGTTTTCTTGTGAAGTTGTCGGAGTGCTTGAGCCAAAGGGTGCAAACACCTTTGGCATGGACCAAGATGATGTGATTTTAGTACCACTCAAGATGTTTCTTCGCCGTATCAGCGGCAATGACAATGTCCATCTCATTATGGTCAAAGTCAAAGAGAATATTCCTCTAGAAGAAGCAACCGTGCAGATACGCCAACTTGTACATGAGCGCCGCCATCTCAAAGCAGATGAGGAGGATAATTTTGCCGTGCGCAATATGTCCGCTCTCTTAGATACCATCTCTCAGATTACAGGGATGCTGACCATTATGCTAGGTGCGGTCGCTGCAATCTCGCTCATTGTTGGAGGCATCGGGATTATGAATATTATGCTTGTCTCCGTCACTGAGAGAACTCGAGAAATCGGTATCCGTATGGCGATTGGTGCGATGCCTCAAGATATTCTCATCCAGTTTCTCATAGAAGCCATCGTTCTCTCAGGTCTTGGAGGCGTTGTGGGCGTATTATTTGGCATCTCTATCACTGTGATTGTGAGTCATGTTATGGATTTTGCACTTATTATTGACCCCACAATTACTGTTGTTTCCCTGCTCTTTTCGATGTTAATTGGGATTGTGTTTGGTATTATTCCAGCTAGAAAAGCATCCAATATGAACCCTATCGATGCTTTACGCTATGAATAGTTTCCATGCAAACACTTTTAAAAAAGCATTTTTTAAAAAAAGTGCTCTATAATAAATGAAAATAATATCTAAAGAGGTATAACCGATGCCAACCAATATCAATTTAAGCTCTTCTTCTTCAATATCTCATTTGGATGGCACAAAATTTATAGATTACATGATTAACAATATTAGCAATCTTATTTTTGTAGCCGATGAGCAAGGTCACCTTGTCTATGTCAATGATGCTGTTGTCCGTAAATACCACTATACAAAAGAGGAACTGCTTACCATGTCAGTTGCTGATATTGATATCGATGTAAATATGTCAGAGAAGTTTTGGAAGAGTTTTACAGAGAAAAAGAGTGCGCAATTTCATAGTGTCCACAAAGATAAAAACGGAACACTCCATCCTGTTTTGATTCATGCTCAGTATGTAGAATATGGAAATGAAGTCTATAACTTTGGTGTCGTTGAAGATCAAAGTTATCTTCAAAAACTTCTTGATACCCAAGATGATTTCACCATCTTAACCGATGGAAATAAGCTTGTCATGGCAAATATGGCAATGTATAACTTTTTTGGCTATAGCGATTATATGAGTTTTATGAATGAACACAATTGTATTTGTGACTTTTTTATCCAAGAGGATGGTTTTATTTCAAATGAAGCGATGTGGATAGAAAATATTATTCATGCCAATAAGAGAGATGCGAAAGTTAAAATTAAAAATAGAACAAGCAATGAAGATGAGATTTTTTTAGTACGGGCATCTACTTTTGATAATGATAGATACATCATCACTTTTACAAACATCACTGATTCAGAAAAATATAAGGAAAAATTGGAACATTTAGCAATAACCGATGGTTTAACACAGCTTTTTAATCGAAGATATTTCAATAAAATTCTTCCAAGAGAGATCAACAGAGCAAGACGAAGTGGCGTAAAAATAGCATTTATTATGCTTGATGTTGATCATTTTAAACTCTACAATGATACCTATGGCCATTTAAACGGGGATGAGGTACTCGTAAGCCTTGCAAGAAAAATGCAAGAGTATTTCAATCGCGCGAGTGATTTTTGTTTTCGTTTGGGTGGTGAAGAGTTTGGGATTATTTGTAGTTTGGATTCATCTAAAAAAGTGTACCAACGAGCCCAACAGTTGCGCAATGCCATTGAAGCCCTCCACCTCGAACATGAACAAAATCCAGTCTCTGCTTATGTCACTGTTTCCATAGGTATCGCTTTGAGTGATGGAGAGATTTCTGGTGAAGCGCTCTACTCAAAAACAGATATTGAACTCTATAAAGCCAAAGAGAGCGGAAGAAATAAAGTTTGTATGAACACGCACATGTAGTCAAAGAGATTTTTACAGAAATTTTAAAATTTCTGCTTCAATCATCTCTTTTTCTATAACACTACTTTGCACGACTTCTTTGGAAAATAAACCAGCAATCATGGCAGGAATAGGCAATTTTGCTTCCTGCGAGATCGCTTCAAGTGCGTCAATATCGGACGCATCAAGTTCACCTGTAAGTGCGTTGGCAATCGTTGGAGAGAACTTGGTCCACTCTGCTGTTGAGTACACAATTGTGACATACTCTTTTTGGGCACATGTTTCATACGCTTTGATACATGTAGCGGTATGTGGATCCATCAAATAGCCATTTTCAAAGCATTCTTTAATATATTTTTTTCCCTCATCGCCATTACAAAAATCTGCTGCAAAAACCTCTTGCAGCGTTGAAAGTTCATCGTGAGTGAGCTCATAGACATTTTTTGTATCCAAATCATGCATCAACGCTTTCGTACGTTCTTTGCCAAACATATCATACAAAATACGTTCAATATTTGAAGATTTTAAGATATCCATTGCAGGTGAAGTTGTCGCAATAACACCATGTCCATTGAGATCATACTTGCCAAAGTTAATAAGACGGGTTAAAACATTGTTTTCATTCGATGCAATAATAATCTTTTCAACAGGCATACCCATCTTCATCGCATAGTATCCACCAAGTGCATTTCCAAAGTTTCCACTTGGAACGTTGAGATAGACCTTTTCGCCCATCATAATCTCACCTTGACGCACAAGTTCCAAATAGCTATGAATATGGTAGATAATTTGAAAAATAATACGTCCAAAGTTTACAGAGTTTGCAGCTGAAAGTAAGATATTTTTCTCTTGCAATGCCTTTTTAAACTCCTCACTTGCAAGTAAGCGTTTGAGGGCATTTTGCGCATCATCAAAAACACCATTAATGCCGATGACTTTCAAATTTTTTGCATCTTCAGTTACCATTTGGAGGCGTTGAACATCGCTTGTTCCGCCATCTGGATAGAGGCATGCTACTTGTACATTTGCACGATTTTTAAATGTTTCAAGTGCTGCGGGTCCAGTATCTCCACTTGTAGCAGCAAGGATAAGATAGTTTTCACCTCTTTTTTGTGCGAGTGATGAGAGCACTACGCCAAAAGGCTGCAATGCCATATCTTTAAAAGCGCGCGTTGGTCCATGGTAAAGTTCACTCACAAAAAGATCATTTTTGACTTTTACCACAGGAACAGGATTGGATGCGTCATCAAACTTGTCATACAGCGCAAGCGCTTCATCGATGACTTTACTATCAATATCAATCTCAAAACGAGCCAACATATCAAAAGCGAGCTCTTTATAAGAAGAGTTACGATGCTTTTCTAAAAACGCATGCCCCAAATCAGGAAGCGAACAAGGCACATAAAGTCCGCCAAATGAAGCAATCGGTGAAAGGATTGCTTGTGAAAATGTTACTTCTAAAGGTTTGATGCCATCGTTGCCACGTGTTTCAATAAAATTCATATTTCAGCCTAAAATTTTTTGCGCAATTATAGCGTAATCTGGGTGCCAACACCCTCAGATGTGAAGAGTTCTAACAGTAAAGAGTGCTCCACTCTTCCATCGATAATATGTGCTTTTTCTACTCCGCCATCAACTGCTTCTAAACAAGCATCGACTTTTGGAACCATCCCACCATGAATGATTCCATCTGCCTTAAGTCCATCAATCTCCTCCTTTGTCAAAGAAGTAAAGAGATTTTTGTCGTTGTCCAAAACGCCTGCAGTATCTGTCAAAAAGATAATTTTTTTTGCTCCGATAGCTTTTGCAATCGATGAAGCCGCAAAGTCTGCGTTAATATTATACCCAGGGTGCCCCATCTCTTCACCCGCAGCAATTGGTGCAATAACAGGGATAAATTTTTCATGTACAAGGTTATTGATAACACTTGCATCGACATTTTTTATCTTTCCAGTGAGTCCCCATTTTGCTGCGTCAAGAGACTGGGCTGTAACAAAATGCGCATCTTTTCCGCTAATACCAATCGCTTTGGCTCCGTGAGAGTTTAAAAGAGAAACAATCTCTTTGTTAATCTCGCCACTTAAAATCATCTCAACAATGCGCATCACCTCTTTAGTTGTTACACGCTGACCCTCGATAAATTTTGACTCTATACCAAGCGCATCGAGCATATCGGTAATACTTTTTCCTCCGCCATGTACGACGATGGGACGGATTCCCACAAGATACATCAATAAAATATCCTCTGCAAACTGCTCTTTGAGTTGTGGAGAAGTTTGGGCTGAACCGCCATATTTGATAACAATCTTTTGATTTGCAAACTGTTTGATAAATGGCAAGGCATCAAGCAGCGTTTTTACTGTTTCAATCTTTTTTTGCATCTTATTCCTTTCTTTTATCGTGAGATTTATAGCGATCTATGATGTTAAAAACTCGTTCATCTACGTCAACTTTTAAGTCAAGAAGTGAAATAGTAATATCAAAATCCTTGATTTTCACATAATCTTTATAAGTCACAAGCAAAGAGCTTGCGCCGCTGCTTTGCAAGATATTTTCCAACTCCTCTTTTGTAAAAAAGTGATGATCTTCAAAATAATATTTTTGTAAAACTTCAGGCAAAAAAGGATCAAGTCGCTGCGGCCTTGCAATGGCTGTGACCAACACCATTTTTGGTGTTGCATTTTCTACATGGACAACACGCTTAAAGTCACGCTCCTCTTGTAAGTGCGTGACCTCTTTTCCTTTCCATATCTTTTCACGGTAAGCGCCCGAGGGAAGACAAAAACCATTTTTTGATTGCACATCGATTAGGAAATCGAGCTTTTTAATATGGTGTTTTGAATACCCATCATCCAAAAAAACTATCTTTGCACCCATAGCTTTGGCCTTTAAAATCCCCTCTTCTCTTTTTTCACTGACAATGACAATGGCATGAGGAATTTTTTGTGCATAAATCATCGCTTCATCGCCACTTTGGTAAACACTGCATAAAATCTCTTTAGCATTTGAGACTACATGTAAGCCATTTGTTGCTCTTCCATAACCTCGAAGCACGATTGCTACATCTTCATAATGAAGCGCTAGCGCTGTTGTAAGCGGTGTTTTTCCACTGCCTCCAACACTTAAATTTCCCACACTTACAACGTCAATTCCATACGATATAGGTGTAGCTTTGACATACTTTATCCAAACAATAAAACAGTATAACCAACTCAAAGGAAGTAAAAAATAGGAGAGAAGCGTTTGAGAGAAACTCGGTTTATAGAGATAACTCTCAACCCAAAAAACAAGTGATTTTTTCACACTCTTGTTTTTGCTATCTTTTGAATTGTTTTGATGACGTAGTCTATCTCTGCATCACTCATCGATGGAAATAGAGGGATAGAAAGCACTTTTTGAAATGTTTTTAAAGCGATTGGAAAATCATTGACACGCAATGAGTATTTCGTTTTATAGTAAGAAAGTAAGTGAAGAGGAATGTAATGCAAGGCTGTTTTTATCCCATTTTCATCCAACTCTTTTGCAAAAGAGTCTCTATTTTTATCCACTTCAATAATATAAAGTGAAAAAGGATGATCCTCATTTTCCATACTCGGTACCAAGATATGCGGTGTGTTGCCCAGTGCATCATTATAACGCTGTGCAATCTCTTGTTGTCTTTGAATATTGTCATCTTGCTTTTCAAGCTGTGCTAAAATATACGCCGCATCAAGCTGGCTCATCGTATATTTATTTCCAATATCTGTAACATCATAAATATAATCGATCGCATCCTCGTCCATAACCATTGCATGGTTACGAAGCAGTTTTGCTCTTTTACTTATCTCCTCATCATCACTCACCATCATACCGCCGTTACAGATAGAGTGTTTGAGATGCAAAGAGAAGCTAAAACATGTAATATCTGCACCACAAGAGCCGATTTTATCCCCTTTATAGGTTGCACCAAGCGCATCGGCAGCATCTTCTACAATCTTAACATCATACGTTTTTGCCATGGCATACAAACGCTCTAAATCAACACACTGCCCTGCGATATGGGTTACGATAACCGCTTTAAGCTTGCGTGATCCATTTTCTTTGAGATATTTTTCTAGTTTATCAAGATCGATATTGTATGTTAGGGGATCAATATCGATAAATGTTGGCTCCGCATCAAAATGGCGCACAACCTCTGGAACAGATGGAAAAGCATTGACCGAGCAGAGCACTTTATCTCCGCGTTTGAGATCTAATGCGAGCATCGCAAGGTGCAGTGCAGCCGTACCGCTAGAAGTTGCGATAGCATAAGAGGTCCCGATATAAGACGCAAACTCCTCTTCAAGTTTGGCTACAAAATCACCGTTTTCACCATCTAAAACGTCAGCAATATGGTCATGCTCAACAACGCCACTCTCTTGTCTGTAAAATGGAACTTTCATATTTTTTTCCTTATAAATTTATATCTCTTGCATAATTAAAATCATGGTTAATCGTACGCGACGTAAGCTTTGCTATAAGCGGCATTTTACGCTTAAACTGATTTGCATAAATTCTTTTTATAATCATTTCAAGCATCACTTTATCAACACCTTTTTGAAGGATTTTTTCAACACTCAGACGCTCTTCGACATACAAACGAAGCGCCTCATCTAATTTTTCATAACTATATCCAAGATCGGCCTCATCGCTCTGTCCATCCCACAAATCCGCTGATGGAGGTTTTGAAATGATGCTTTTTGTAACACCCAAAGTGCGCGCAAACGCAAATATCTCACTTTTATAAAGATCTCCGATAGGATTGAGCGCACTTGCAAGGTCGCCATACAAGGTTCCATACCCTAGCATCAGTTCGCTTTTATTGCTTGTGCCCAAAACTAAAGCACCCTCTTTTGCAGAAATATCAAAGAGAGTCGCCATACGAAGACGTGCTGAAAGATTGCCTCGACGCAAGTTATTCATATCGGGATTTTGAGCTTCGTACGCTTGTAAAAGCGGTGCGATACTTTTTGTAATACAACGTAGAGAAAAATCTTTACAAAGTGCCTCAGCATCCTCTAATGAGCTTTGAGAAGAGTAGTGAGAGGGCATTTTGACACATAAAAGATTATCCCCAAAAGCACGCTGCGCCAAAACCGCTACAACAGCCGAGTCAATCCCGCCGCTCAGCCCCAAAACGGCTTTTGTAAGTCCAGTTTTTTTGACTTCATTTTCTAAGAAACCTATTAAATAATTTGCAATTTGTTCATATTTTTTCATATCTATAAAAATCCTAAAGAGTTTTTTTTAAGAGAAAAGATTATATCCAATTTTCATCCCGACACACCTCTGTATTTGTCCATCATTTGCAACTCCTTACATGTAAAGCCTGTGGCTCTTCTTGCTTCGTTATTGAGCTCTTTTTTCTTTCCAAGCAAAAGCGGATAATAATGCTCAATAATCTCAAATATGAAAAATATTTTCTAAATACTGATAAAATCTCATAATTAATTTATACAAAATAAAGAGGAATACACGCCATGACAACACTCAAAGTCCAGCCAATGGGACCGTATCAAACTAACTGTTATATCTTTACATGTAAGGGAAAAGATTTTATCATCGATCCGGGAGTTGGCGCTGTTTCTTGGGTTTTAGAAAATATTACAAATCCTGTGGCCATCCTCAACACGCATGGACATTTTGATCATGTTTGGAGCAATCAAGAGTTAAAAGAGAAGCTTCATATCCCTCTTTATACGCCAAAAGAGGATGTTTTTTTACTCCAAAGCAGCACTTGGATGAGTGATCTTCCGCCCTCTTATCCAGATGTAGAAGTCGATGGCGATGCAGAGTTTGATTTTGATGGTGTGAAAGTGCAGTTTCGCCATTTTCCAGGACATTGCCCAGGGTGCTCGACTATTGAGATTGCAGATGTAATGTTTAGTGGAGATTTTATTTTCCAGCGCTCTATTGGACGGTGCGATTTTCCCTATTCAAATCCCCAAGATATGAAAAAATCACTCGCAAAATTTAAAACAATCACTACAAATAAACAAGTTTTTCCCGGACATGGAAGCAGTACAACAATCTTTGCTGAGCAAAAAAATGTAGAGTATTGGATAAAAACGCTCTAAAAAGCCAAAATAGTTTCCAGCTAAGTGATTTTAAAGTGCTTAGTTCTCTTTTTTCTCTCCAGCGGTTTCTAAAAGATTGAGTTTTAAGACATGCCTTTCAGTAATGACTGTTTTAAATAAACCGCTAAAAACTTTGATATCCAAAACAAAGGCTTCGACTTCGACATTTCTTTTTCGTCCCTCTTTGTGGCGGACTTTTGCAATAATTTTGACAACATCGCCAAGCTTAACAGGGGACAAAAACTCACATTCGCTCGCAACTAACACAACATTGCGCTCATTGACTGCCGCCATAGCCGCATAATCTGCAGCACTAAATATAAAGCCTCCATGGATAAGTCCCATCTCATCAGCCACCATATCCTGCGTCGTTACAAGCTCTATCTCGACATTTCCCAAATCAAGTTTTTGGATTTCGCCACAAAGCTCTTGATTGATACTCTCATGTGTATTGAGATAAATTTGTGTCTCCTCTTGAAACTCGACATCAAGCACTTCGTCGTGGGATTCCACTATTTTTCTAGTCTTTGCCATTTTTATCCTTGATTAACTTCACATACACTCGTTTTGGCGCAGGGTATCCCTCTACTGTTTTGCTACTATCGTCAGGAGAAAGAAAATCTTCAAGACTTTGCCCCTCAATCCAGTCTGTTTTTCTCTGTTCATCGCTACATGTAAGCGATGTTTCTAAGAGCTCAAAACCACTAAATCCAGCGCGCAAACACCAGTTCTTAAGTGCAGGAATGGTTGGGATAAAGTAGATATTTGGTATTTTTGAGTAGCTTCCCTTTGGAGTGAGTGCCACCTCCTCTTGCCCATCGATATAAAAAGTATCAAGGATTACTTCTCCCTTTTCTTCAAGCCCTTTATAGAGCTCTTTAAGCATATTGACGGGATCGCTTCGATGGTAAAGCACGCCAAGACAAAAGATAAAATCAAACTTCTCCTCATAAAATGGAAGATGTTCTACGCCTAAAAGCTCATACACAATACGAGTTTTTGCAAAATGGTTTATAAAATCAAACTGGGTTTTAAAAAGTGCAGAAGGGTCAAAACCGACAAGTTTTTTTGGAGCATCCTCTTGCATACGAAAGAGATAATAGCCGTTATTGCACCCAATATCTGCGACTTTTTTATCTTTGAGATTAAAGTGGGGACGCAAAAGATTGTACTTGATATTGCTTTTCCACTCCGTATCTATAAAGAGACCAAAAACATCAAAAGGTCCTTTTCGCCACGGCATCATCAAGCGTGCTGTGTGTTTGAGTTGCTGCATATCGATTGCATCTGAAGGCTTACATGTAAGGCATATCGTGTCGTCATAGCAAACCTTGGCATCCACGTCTGGGAGTTGCAAAAGCGCTTCTCGAAGCGGAGCGATATTTTTCCATGCCATCCATTTTTCTCTCTCTTGGCGGATTGTTTGTAGATTCATGCGACCTATTCCTCTATCTGTCTTATGATATGTTCTGGAAGTGATTTGCTTGTTGCAGCGCCGAGTTTTTCCAATTTTTGAAATTGTGTCGTAATACTTCCCGCGCCTACATGTAAGCGGTTGTTTACTTCATCATAACTTTTTTGCACCGTTGCAATCTGCTTTCCAAGCTTCTCAACACTCTCAATAAATCCTGCAAATTTGTCAAATAAAAGCCCTGCACGCTTGGCAATCTCTTGTGCATTTTTTTGCTGGTGTTCATATTTCCATGTGTTTTCCACCGCGCGCAGTGAGACCATCAAAGTGGTTGGACCAACGAGCACAACACGCTTTTTAAAAGCATAATCAAAGAGGGTCGCATCTTGTTCCATCGCCATTAAAAGTGCACTCTCAATGGGCACAAACATAAAGATAAAATCAAGCGTTTCAATCCCTTTGAGTTTGGTGTAATCTTTAGCGCTCAACTCATCAACATGCTTTTTTACAGAGCTTACATGCAAGCTTGCAAAAGTGGATTTGCTTATCTCATCTTCAGCATTACTATATTGCTCATAAGCGGTGAGTGAAGTTTTTGCATCAATGATAATCTCCCTGGTATCGGGCAAGTGCACAATAACATCAGGGCGAAAACGGCTTCCATCACTCTCATGCTCTAAACTCACTTCACGCTCATACTCATGCCCCTCACGAAGCCCTGAATTTTCCAAAACACTCTCTAAAATCATCTCGCCCCAAATCCCCTGTTTCTTACTTTCGCCTTTGAGTGCACGAGTGAGATTTTTAGCATCGTTGCTCATCTGATGGTTAATCTCTTTGATCGCTTTGATTTCGCTTTGCAACATCGAGCGCTCTTGTGTTTCTTTGATATAAACATCGTGAATCTGCTTTTTAAAAGCATCAAACTGCTCTTTTATCGGGGTTATCATCTTGGTGAGCGTTTCACTGTTTTGGGTGGAAAATTTTTGAGAGTTATTTTGCAAAATATTTTCAGCCAGCTCTTTAAACTCTAGCTTAAGGTGTTCTTTGTTCTCTTCAATGAGCTGTAGTTTTTCTCTTGCGTATTGGCGCTCTTTTTCTAAAAGAGTCTCAAGTTGGGCCATCTTGTGGGTTGCTTCACTTTTCTCTTTTTGCAACTGCTCAAATCTCACGCTTTGCACTTCAAGCGCTCGGAGTCGCTCTTGATAGATTGCATTTTTCTGTCCAAGCTCGCTGCTATTTTGACGCTCGGCTTCATAGAGCTCTTTGAGTTCAAAAAGCTCATTGTCAAATCTACTTTTTACGCCCCGAAAAACAAAAAAATACAGAGAAAGTGCACCAATAAAAAGGCTCCCAACGGCAATAATGGCTTCAATCATCACGCTTACCTCAGTTGAGCAATGGTTTGTGCAAAACGCACTTTCTCGCCAGTGCTTACATGTAGGTCAAACATCCGCTCTTCACTGATAATAACAATGGTAGAACCCATCTCAAAACAGCCAAAATCATCCCCTTTTTTGAGGTGTAAATCTTCGTACATGTAAACACTTTGCTGCGTTGTAGAAGCGTTTGTTTGGATACGGCTCTCAAAAGAAACCTGCATCACACCCACATTTAAAGCGCCAACTAAAACCATATAAAAGATTTTATCTTCAGGCGTTTGGCATTTGAGAACAACACGCTCATTTTCTATAAAAAGGTTCAAACGCTTTTTGAGTGATGGCATATTGACAGGATAGAGTTTTCCTGGGATATGCACCGCTTTACAAACTTTTAAGTCTATGGGAATATGGTAGCGATGATAATCTTTTGGAGAGAGATAAAAGTTTAAAAACTGCCCATTGTGCACGCGTTCTTTCTCCTCTTGACTAAAGTTTTCGCCTAAAAGTGCATCAGTGGAATATTCCATTCCTTTGATTTGCAAAGCATACGCTTTGTCCAGATCTCCACATGCAGAGATAAGCGCATCGCAAGGCGAGATGAAGTCGTGCGCATCGTCACTAAAACTTCGCATCTCACGCAAGTGGCGAGTAAAAAGTTTGTTGAGTGTTTTATAGCTTGAGGGTGTTTGAAACTCACGCATATCAAGACCCATCAAAGAGACATAGCTTTGATTGACGATACGCTGAAACCACGGAGAAAACTCTTTTGATGCGAATTTTCCAAATTTTTGTGAAAGCAGGCTTGTTATATGTTTACTCATGATCGTATCTCTCTTTTTGCAATCTCTTCGATTAAAACTGTTGCGTAAGAGCCTTTTGGAAGTGAAAAATGGAGTTCAAACCACGCCTCTTCCTCTTTGTATTCGCCCTCAACTTCCTCAGGGAAGATCCACGCATAGCGCCTTGCGCCATCGGCTGCGATGGTCTGGTTATAATCTTTTTCTAGTAGATATGCGTCCTCTTTTGCAAGCCAAGCTTTTTTCCCACATAAAAGTCCCGTCACACAAACGCCCCGATCTTCAAATCTTTTGATATCCTCAGCATCGCCTTCATGGTTAAAAAGTTTTCCATGCGGATAGTGTTCCATAACATCACCCATCATTATTTTAAAGGGGTGTTTTTGCTCTTTCATAGCCAAAATAGTATGGGATGGAAGATTTAAAGTCGTCTCTAACTCTGCTATGCTAAAACTCTCGATGAGTTTGTTCATCTCCAAACGGCGGCTGAGCCAAAGGTTAAAAAGATGGCTTTGATAGGAGTTTATCAGCAGTTTTTTGATCTTTGGATTGCGCTCTTTCGCTTCGCCGCGTGCCACTTTTTCGCCTAAAATATAGTTGTTGCCATCATTTCCAAAACGTTGGTATCCAAAATAGTTCGGAAGACCAAACTCTTTGATGTGTTTAAGGGCTAAAGCGATCTTTTTTGCATTGGTCGGGTTTACTTTTTTAAGACGGATAAAAAAACGGTTCCCCTTTAAATGTCCTGTTCTTATCTTATTGTTATGATAAGTTTTTGAGAGGATTTTAATATCTGCATCAAAAAAACTCTCCATCTTTGCTTCATACTTTTTTTCAAGAGAGATATACTGTTTAGTCATCGCATTTTTATCTTTAAGCCCAGCGTAACCAACCTCTTTTGCTTTGATGCCAAGGTGCACACAGATCTTATCGATCATCTCCCAAGTGGTAAGGTTTTTTTTCCTTACATGTAAGACTAAATGCTCACCTTCGCCACTAAACTCATAAAGAGGAATCTCTTCGACGACGAAATCTCGCGCGGTTTGTTTAAAAATAAAATCTATTGGAGAGTGATTCATACTGTAAAAACGATTCATAGTTACCTTTTTATTAATTTTATGCAATCCCCTAGAGCTACAAAAACTATACTTTTGAGAACCTAGAAGATTTTTAAAAATGATGTGCTTTACATCGATTTTTGTATTTTACTCTTGTTGCTTTTGCAAAAATAGTAAGTGGAGTGCGTGTTTGTAATGCTCTTTTTTGGAGCGCTTTTTTATCTCTTGGATCAAAGGTAAAAAGCATCTCATACTCTTCACCGCTACAACCAATATTTTTTGGTAACTTATGAAAAAAGTGAAAGCCCAGAGCATTTGAATTTGCAAGTTTACCCAAATCACTAAAAATCCCATCTGAAATATCCATACCGCTACTCAAATATGGCTTACATGTAGCGATAAATTTTTCTCTTAAAACAATATTTCTAAACTTTGACCTGCTATGCAAACTCCCACCACGAAGAAGCATTTGAAGCTCTTTTTTAGAATCTCCCAGCTTTCCCGTGTATGCGACAAGATGCCCAACTCTCATCCCTTTTCTTAAAAGCGGTTTTTTTGTTTTTGAGATGATTGTGACACTAATATCAAGCTTTGTATTTGCAATGGTGTCGCCACCGATAATAGCAATACCATAGCGCTTTGCTGCATCCAAAAAGCCCTCTGAGAGCTCTTTAACCTGCGCAGGGCGAAAATCTTTTGGAATTGCCACCGCTAAAAGTGCATAAAGTGGTTTGGCGTTCATAGCGATGGCATCACTAATATTGACCATCATTGAGCGGTAGGCAATATCTCGCAAACTCATCCAATCACGCTTAAAATGTACATTCTCAAAAAAAGCATCTTTAGAATATACATATCCATCCACATAAGCGCCATCATCGCCAATATGCTTTGTTTTTTTACTAAATTGTTTTATGAAATAATCTTCTAAATTCATCCTGTTCCTTGCATCCGATTGTGGTAAATAGAGTAGATATTATATATGAGAGTTCTTTCATAAGTTATTAGTCACTATCATTATAAGCTTATGTTAATGTAGAAGTTTATAAAATGCAAGCTTTGAGGGAATTCCTGTTATAAAAGGTAAGAAAATCATGAAAATTTCAATACTACAAATCTTTAAAAATATAAAAGTTTATTTTGCTCTTGTTACCCTTTTCTTAGTTTTTCTTTCCATAATAGAGTTTAATCGCAGTAGTTCTTATGCAAAAATACAGCAGCTCGAAGCACAAAAAATAGTTGTGCAAAAAATCTATGAGTTAGGCAGAGATGATTTAGAATACAGTATCATCAACACCCAAGGGCTTGGTGCACAAATGAAAACAAACATCACCCTTATGGACAATATCGCTGAAAATGATTTTTTAGGAAAAATCTTAGGGTTAAGCCATCATTACAAAGAGCAAACCCGAACACTCTTTACACTTGAAGACCAATATATTCTCCATGCAAGCAACTATTATAATGCAAGACATAAAGATCTTCCGCAAAGATTAACTCAATTTTCTCTTGCCAAATCTACACTGCTTCATCAGATGAATGAGATGATTTTAAGCACTATTGATCACGAACAAAAAAAACTCTCTTTTACGAAATGGTTTGTTTATGGCTCACTCGTTTTGACTTTTTTAGGAGCACTTTGGTACGCAAAAAGGCTCACGCTTGTTTATGATGATATGAAATCACTTTTTGTACTCGGAAGCGAAAAATCATCTGAATCTATTATGACAAAAGAGGTAGATGCTATCAAAATGAGAATGGTGCGAAAACCCATACTCAGCCAAAACCCAAGTATGATTGATCCTGTAACGGGGATTAAAAACTACAAAGGGATGGTGCAATCCTATTCTGAAAAAAAAGGGATGAAAGAGAATAACTACACTATCGTTTGTGTCTTTGAAGTAGATAATTTTAAAGAATATGAAAAAAAACTCTCCAAAGATTACACCCAATCTGTACTCAAAAAAATCTCTTTTATCCTCTCTTTGCATGAACAACCAACAGACGTCGTAGCACGCATCGAATATGATCAATTTGCAGTTATTTTATCTCGTGAAACAAAGAAAAAAGCACTTGATGATTGTGAAGCGATGCGAGCAAGCATAGAAGAAACGCAGTTTAATAATCCTCAAGGTGGAAGAGTTCCCTTTACTCTCAGTGGTGGATTTGCAGTCAAACAAAACAACAAAACACTTGAGAGTGCTGTTATTTATGCAAAAGAGTTGCTCCAAACCGCAAAAGAAAAAGGTAAAAATCGCATCGCACAGGTGAGTGACAAAGCCGAAAATTTTTAGTCTGCTACAAATCTAATCACTTCTAGATCTTACAAATCCATAAGTGATTCAAATAGTAACATCATTTCACTTCCTGTTTGTAATCTTCTCATTTAACCTTGCTCAAATTATTTCTAGCTACAATAAAAAAATATTTCTCTCAAAAAGGAAGGCAAATTGAGTATTCCTATTTATACTTATGATGCAGTGATCGTTGGAGCTGGACTCGCTGGATGTGCAGCTGCGCGCGAACTACAAAGTGCAGGCAAAAATGTTGCTGTTATTACAAAATTACACCCTCTTCGTTCTCACTCCGGTGCAGCACAAGGTGGAATCAACGCCGCTTTAAGCGACAAAGACAGTATTGAGTTACATGAGTTTGATACCGTAAAAGGTTCTGATTATCTAGCTGACCAAGACGCAGTTGAGTTTATGTGCCAAAAAGCACCTGAAACAATTCGCTGGGCAGAGAGAATGGGTGCTGCATTTAGCCGTACTCATGATGGCAAGATTGCCCAACGTCCATTTGGCGGACAATCTTCTCCTCGCGCATGTTATGCAAAAGATAGAACAGGTCTTACTCTTCTTCAAACGATGTATGAGCAAGCGTTCCGTGTTGGTGTAAAATTTTGGGATGAGTGGTATGCAGCTGATTTGATTTACAAAGATGGAAAAGTTTCAGGGATTGTAGCGTTTAATATCCGCGATATGCAAATGGCTATTTTCAATGCAAAATCAGTTTTATTTGCAACAGGTGGCTACGCTCGTTCATTTAAAATCAACTCAAATGCACATGCAAATACTGGCGATGGTCTTTCCATCGTAGCGCGTCATGGCCTTCCTTTGGAAGATATGGAGTTTGTACAGTTTCACCCATCAGGATTATCTGGAAATGGTGTTTTAATCTCTGAAGCAGCACGTGGTGAGGGTGGACGATTGTTTAACTCACTTGGTGAGCGTTTCATGGAAAAATATGCTCCAAATGCGCTTGAACTCGCAAGTCGTGACGTTGTAAGCCGTGCGATTATGAATGAGATCCGAGAAGGTCGTGGTGTTGGGCCTAGAAAAGATGCAGTTTTCCTTGATGTAACGCACCTTGGAAAAGATCTTATTATGGAAAGATTGCCGGAACTTCGTGATCTTGCCATCACTTTTCTTGGTCTTGATATGATTAAAGAACCAATTCTTATCTCTGCGACTGCACACTACTCTATGGGCGGTATTCCAGTAGATATTCCAGGACATGTACGTAAAAATAACACCGAATTCGTAGAAGGTTTTTATGCGGCTGGTGAGTGTTCATGTGTTTCTGTACACGGTGCCAACCGTCTTGGAGCAAACTCTGTCCTTGAAGCACTTTTATTTGGACGTTTTGTTGGCAAAACAATGGTTGAAGACATCGACAATATTGATTTAAGAGTGGCAACCCAGACAGATGCGCAAAAAGCGCTTCAAGAGATTGAGTGGATTCTATCAAACAATGGAGATGAAACAGTTCCAAAACTTCGTTCAGAGCTTCAAGAGAGTATGACCCACAACGCGGGTGCTTTTAGAACGCAAGAGTCATTAGAAGAAGCGGTAAACAAAGTCAAAGAACTCAGAGAAAGATTTAAAAATATCCGCATCCAAGATAAATCAAAAGTTTTCAATACAGAACTTCAAGAAGCACTTGAGCTTGGTCACATGCTTGAATACTCTTCGTTTATTGTTGAGTGTGCTGTAGCGAGAAAAGAGAGCCGTGGAGCGCATTACAGAGAAGATTTTACAGAACGTGATGATGAAAATTACCTCAAGCACACAATGGCGTATATGAATGAAAACGGCGAATTAACACTTGATTATATGCCTGTAACTCTTGGTAAACATGAGTTAAAAGCAAGAACTTACTAAGAGGAACAGACTATGGGTACACATAAAATAACTACACAAGATGTAACTTTTAAAGTATTTCGTTTCAATGCTGATGAGGATTACCTTCCATACTATAAAGAATATAAAATGGAGGTCACTTCAGAAGAGGTTGTACTTGATATATTAAATAGAATCAAATGGGATATCGATGGAAGTTTTTCTTACCGTCGCAGCTGCCGCCACGGTATTTGTGGGGCATGTGCAATCAAAGTAAACGGCCGTTCTACGCTTGCATGTAAAGAGAGTATGAATGATATGATTGAACTTTTTGGCAATGAGATTACACTCGAGCCACTCAGTATCAAACGCGCAGTCAAAGATATGATCATTGATAAAAAAGATTTCTGGGATAAACACGCACAAGTGCAACCATTTTTGGTAAGCGAGATCGATGAAAATCCACAAAGTGAGCATCTCGTTTCTCCACATGAAGTAGAAAATCTTTTAGATGCTGATCTTTGTATCCAATGTGGCGCTTGCCACTATGCTTGTCCAGTTGTAGCGATAAATGAAGATTTTATCGGGCCTGCAGCCTTTGCGGCGGCTTACCGCTTTGAAGCAGATGTGCGTGACGAAGCGGGCAGTTCTCGTATTAGTGAAGTCAATGAAGAGTTTCAAGGTGTTTGGGATTGTGTAAAATGTTTTGAGTGCCAAGAGGCATGTCCAAAAGATGTCAATCCAATCGAAAAAATCACTAAACTGCACAATATGATTTTTGCTAAAGGTGTGGCACTCAACAATGTCGCTACACGCCATGCGGTAGGCTTTAAACACTCAGTAGCAAAACATGGTTTACTCGATGAGGGTGAGCTTGTTCGCTACTCTGAGGGCAATATCGGCGTTTTAAAACATGTTCCAGTTGCTATTAAAATGTTTAGTAAAGGCAAAATTGTATTGCCATGGAATATGCCAAAAGCGGGTAATTTAGATGAGATCAAAAAACTTGTCAAATCCTCATCAACAGCAAAGTTTTAGGGAGTAATTGTTATGGAAAAATTAAGATACGCACTTTTTACAGGTTGTACTGCAAAAGAGAGTACTCCTGAGCAGATGATGTCAACAATGGCAGTTGCAAATAAACTTGGAATCGAACTTGTAGAACTCACAGAAGCTTCATGTTGTGGTGCTTCTCACCTGCAAGACTATGATGATTTTTTATCACTTGTTTTAAATGCACGCAATATCGCTTATGCAGAAAGACATGGCCTCACTATGGTTACAATATGTAACACTTGTCAGCTCAACACAGCTATGACAAAACACAGACTAGACAATAATGCAGAGCTGAAAGCAAGAGTCAATGAAAAACTAGCAGAAGTTGGTTTAGAGTATAAAGGCACTTCACAAATCACACACTTTTTATATGCTATCATTGATGATTTTGGTCTTGATAAGATTAAAGAGATGGTTGTTAAACCACTCAGCCAATTTAACATCGCACCATTTTATGGTTGTCACAATATCCGCCCTTCTGAGCTTCAAAATGAAACCCATAAAGGTCATGAAAACCCATACAACCCTACTTCTTTAGATGATCTTATCATCGCATGTGGTGGCCAAAATGTAGATTATGTTGAGAAAAATAAATGTTGTGGTTTCCATGCTGAGTTGCAAGCGCCACGCACTGCTGCAATCCTTACAGGAAATGCGGTAGCTGGTGCGATGGATGCAAATGCGGATTGGATGGTCACACCTTGTCCACTTTGTCACCTCAAACTTGACACGCAAACCCACCACGCATCTGTTGCAATAGGCCGTGAAGTTTCGCTTCCAGTCCTTCATATGCAACAAATGGTTGGCTTAGCGCTTGGCTGTTCTGCTGAAGAGTTAGGTCTCAAACACCACGTTACCGCAGTAAACTTCATCTAAACAAAACTCCAAAGGAAGCAAATTCCTTTGGTACCTCCTTTTTTCTTTTATGAATTCAAGTGCTTACATGTAAAGGTAATAAATGTCAAAAATAGTTGAAATAATCTCATGGAATGTCAATGGAATCCGAGCAGTTGCGAGTAAAGAAGCACTCAGATGGATTGATGAGCGAGATACTGATATTCTATGTCTTCAAGAGATAAAAGCCACAAAAGAGCAGATTCCAAACTCTCTATTTTCAAAACAGCATAGTGAAATTTTAGTTAATAGTGCGCAGAAAAAAGGCTACTCAGGAACTGCTACTTTTTCAAGTATCAAGAGCGATTTCAACTCACCATGTAAGCATATTGACCTCTTAGATGAGGGTCGCATTGTTGAACAGCATTTCGGTGATATTGCCCTTTTTAACGTTTATTTTCCCAATGGTCAAAGAGATGATGAAAGACTAGATGTGAAGATGAAGTTTTATGATGATTTTTTAGAATATTGCGAGAAACTCCGCGAGGATGGAAAGTCTATCATCATCTGCGGTGATGTCAATACCGCCCACCGTGAAATAGACCTCAAAAATCCAAAAGCAAATGCAAAAACAAGCGGGTTTTTACCAATCGAGCGTGCTTGGATAGATAAACTTATTTCTCACGGCTACATCGATACCTTCCGCTATGTTCACGGAGACGCGCAAGATGCTTATAGTTGGTGGAGCTACCGAGCCAATGCCAGAGCTAACAATGTCGGATGGAGAATTGACTACTTTTTTATCTCCGAGGATCTAGCCCAAAACCTCGAAGACGCTTTTATATTGCCAGAGATAGAAGGCTCAGATCACTGCCCCGTGGGGATTAGAATCTCTTTTTAAAAGAGTCCTGTTGCGCTGACGTAAAAGAGGTACTTTTTATCTGCTTGGGCAGTGCCAATCTCATTTTGTAATGGAATTTTCAAACCAACAGAAACAGGGACCTTCCATGTTAGCTCATTGAGATCCCAGCTAATCCACAAATCTGTCGCCTTTACTTCTTGCTGCGTAAAAATATTATCTCCCTCATCAATATGAAAATAGGAAACTTTTGCATTGGTCCGAACTTTACTATACAAAAGACAAGGCATAGACCCACCAAATGCTACAAGATATGCGTTTCCTGATACAGATTTATCGTTAAATGTGTAAGAAAAAATGCCATTGAGTGCGATATCGTTCGTAACATATTTTCCTATTTTGTGGGACAAAGTGTAGGCTGGTTTGTCACTTCCAAGTCCCTTTTTGCTATCCCCTGTTGTACTTTTATACACAAGTGTTGTGATATTTAAGCCCATATTCTCATCCATACTTCCAAAATGGAAATTGCCTCCAACAGAGACGTCCCCTACGCCTGTATTTGTCTCTCCAAGTTGATTTCTTAGAGATACATAAGGAACACTTGCCTCAACACCAAAATTTGAACCAATATTAACATAGAAAGGAATATTGAGTATCTTTAAATCATCTGAATACATGTACTGAGCCGATACTGCTAAGTTATTTGACGATGTTATCAAATCTGTTTTAGCACTGTCTGCAACAACGCTATTGACGAGCGACTGATTACCAACAAATGACTCACTTTGTGAAGTACACTCTCCACCATACATGGCCATATTAGGATCACAATAAGCAAACAATGTTGAAGCAAGCGCAACTGCCGAGAATAATATTTTTTTCATTTTGACTCCTTATAAAACATATTAATATTTATAAACTTATGATGCAATAAAATTTATTTTATTTTTTAGGACG
>JAVHOA010000104.1:1964-31260 GCA_036169815.1 Sulfurimonadaceae bacterium | reverse complement strand
CTCCAATCAAAAAAGACTGGAAAGATTCCAACACATACCGCTTGGGTCTCAGTCACAGACATGAAAAAGTAACAGCGATGGTGGGCCTTGCTTATGATGTTTCTCCTGTACCAGACGCAACAATAGGCTATGAAAATCCAGATTCCAACTCAAAAGTCATCTCTCTTGGTGGTCGCTACGAGATAAACGAAAAAATGAATGTTGGTCTTGCTGGACTTGTTTCGTTTAAAGAGGACAGAGCAGTAAACAACATTGCTGATGGCGGGCATGTAAATGGCGACTTTACAAACTCTCGTGTTTATCTTCTCACAGCAGGGATGGAATACAAATTTTAATGCAATTAGTCTATCCTCACAACAATTTTTATGAGATGGCAGTGACAAACGCCACAAAAAATCCAAATAAAAAAGTAGTTTTCATCGATGATGTAAAGATTACAAATAAAGAGCTTCTCAAAAAGATTGATGCCCTCGCACTCTATTTACAAAAATGCGGTTTTTGTGAAGATGAAAAAGTGGCCTTGGTCCTCCCAAACTCTTTAGAGTTTTTGGTTGCTGTTTTTGCTATTGGAAAGCTTGGCGGAGTTGTTGTCCCTATTAATAATATGCTCAAACGTGATGAGATTATTTATATTTTAAATGACTGTGAAGCCAAGATTTTGCTTACATCGAGGGAGTTTGAAAAAGAGCTTAGAGATCTGGGTGGTGTAACAACATTAGATAAAACTTTATGGATAGAAGAAAAAGCGTTTCAAGAAGTTTTGCAATCAAAAAATAGCTTACATGTAAGCCCTTTTTGTGTGAGCAAAAACCTCGATGATCTTGCAGTAATCTTTTATACTTCTGGAACCACAGGCCATCCAAAAGGCGCGATGCTCAGTTACAGAAATATCTTTTCAAATCTTGTAGGTGCGACGAAGATTTTTGATATTACTTCAAAAGACCGCTTCATTCTCTATCTTCCAATGTTTCATGCGTTTACTTTTTCCATTATGATGCTGCTACCTGTCTTTGCTGATGCGTCGATGGTTATCATCAAAAAACTTTTGCCTTTTAGTAATATTATCAAGCAAACACTGCTTAAACGTGTGACAATCTTTTTGGGTGTCCCAGATATTTACAATGCACTCATTCGTGCAAAACTGCCGTGGTATTTTTTATGGTTTAACTCGATTCGTGGATTTATCTCAGGGGCTTCTGCGCTTAGTGAAGAGACACTCAACCGATATACTAAAGTATTTAAACGGGCAAAAATGCTCGAAGGGTATGGGCTTAGTGAGTGTTCTCCTGCGGTTTGCGTGAACTCTTTAGAACATCAAAGAGTCTATTCAGTGGGGCGTGCACTTCCTAGCTACAGTATCAAAATTGTCGATGAAGCGATGGTGGAACTTCCTTTTGGAGCGGTTGGTGAGATTATCGTCAACGGAGATTGTGTGATGCAAGGGTATTTGAACAACCCACAAGCAACGCAAGAGACCATCATCAGCGGTTGGCTCAAAACGGGTGATCTTGGCAAAATGGATGAGGATGGTTTTGTGTACATCGTCGATCGTATCAAAGATCTCATCATCTCAAAAGGGATCAATATCTATCCACGCCAGATAGAAGAGGAGCTTATGAAACTTTCTTATGTTAAACTCTGCGCAGTCGTTTCCAAACCTGACATCCACAGTGGAGAGGTTCCCGTGGCGTTTGTTGAGCTTGAAGATGGAGTGGATACAGCCACTATCACTCAAGCGCGAGTGAAGCATGATCTCAAAGACACACTCGCAAACTTCAAGATACCAAAAGCGGTTCATTTTGTAGAGGAACTACCAAAAACGGCGACAGGAAAACTACTCAAGCGTGTTTTAAAAGAGCGCATTAAACAGGGAGAATTTTGAAAAACGTAATCAATTTTATAGAGCATACCGATGTCGCTAAAAGCGACCTATTTTCACAGCTTAAATGCAGCGAAGCGGAAGTAAAGCTTTTGCGCCATTTAGTTAAAAAGTTTCTTCAGGGCAATGAAGATATGCTCGTTTTGGAGCTTTTACAAGATCTTTACGGCGCCGATGATTATGTGTATCTTGAACATTTGAGTGATATCAAAGCACTTTTAGAACTTGGCTGGATCAATCAAAGAACTTTTACACCAGTAAAGATTAGCGAAGTGATAAATTTAGAGCTTTTAAATGGAGTGGTTGGACTCACTTCCTCATTTTTAAGACTGCTTGAAGAGGGAAGTTTAGAGCTTTCGCTCCCAGATGTGAAGCCGTACGCAGATCATTTGGAATATCTGCAAGATCAGTTTTTTAGAATCGAGATGTATCAAAAAATGAGCGCCATCCGCCATAACGTCCATGAACATTCGCTCGGAATCGATCGTATTCAAAATAAACTCACTCTTTTAGAAACAAGAATCGCCGAGCGGATTAAAGAAACAGCCGAAGATATTGTTTTAGATAAGTTTTTTAAACAAAAAAAACTTGAGAAAAAAGAGGAAGTAATCTTTTTGGCTTTGTTGCGTGAAGAGTACAATGCCACAGAAACCTCGCTTCGTGAGATGAATACGCTTATCGATCTTATTTCGTTTGATGATTATGACCGCATCAAAAACCGCTCACTTTTAGAGGAGGGTGCAAAACTCATCGCAGATGATATTATTGATTACGAGGAGATGCTCAACCCTTTTGGTGGGATTTCACGCTCTTTTTATATTACAGATGAGGTGTTGCAGTCCATTATTCATCCGCAAAAAAAGAAAAAAGTCACAAAACTCAAACTCGATATGCTTATCAAAGATCAAGATATTTTTGAGCTTATCGATCCCGAAACAAATCTTGATGATGTCGTTTTAAATCCAAAAACACGCGATACTCTGGATAATCTGATGCGCCAAGTCGATAAAGAGGTCGTCGCGCGCTTGGTAGCTTGGGGCATTAAAGATAAAAAAAGCGGTATTGATGCACGCATCATCTTTTATGGTGCTCCTGGAACTGGAAAGACTATGACCGCGCACTCTTTGGCAAAATCACTGAAGCGTCAAGTGCTGAGTTTTGACTGTTCTAAGATTCTTTCTATGTATGTAGGCGAGAGTGAAAAAAATGTACGTAAAATATTTGATACCTATTATGAACTCACTTTGCAGACAAAAACAGAGCCCGTGCTTTTACTCAATGAAGCAGACCAGTTTTTAAGTGCACGCTCCAATGGTCCCAGCGGTGGAGCAGAGCAGATGCATAACCAGATGCAAAATATTTTCTTAGAGCAGATAGAAAAGTTTAAAGGGATTTTGATTGCTACAACAAACTTACTTGAAAATATCGATGTGGCATTTTCAAGGCGTTTTAACTACAAAATAGAGTTTAAAAAACCAAATGAGTCCCAACGTCTGCAGCTATGGAAAAAAATGCTTCCAAAAGATGCGCCATATGAAAAAGATTTTGATGTTGAACAACTCGCAAAGTATTCTCTTACAGGCGGGCAGATTAATCTCATTATCAAAAATACCGCGTACAGTGTTGCAATCAAGCAAGAACCTCTTTTTAGTTTGCAAGATTTTATCTCCCATATTCAAAAAGAGAAAGAGGGGAATTTTGACAGTGAAAAATCTGTTGGATTTTTAACAAAATAAATTATTTTTTTTACTATTTGTTACGAACTTACACTTAATGCGCTAATGCCAGCATGGAGTGTTTCTCTTCGTGACACAGCTTCTTCTTGTTTACAAAAAATCTTCTTGCTTTAATACTCTTTTTGATATAGTGCTTTTAACTGTTTTTTCAACACTTATGAGTGTAGTGTTTGATAACAAAAAATAAACGAAGGTAGGATGTATGGAGCATATTCACACGGCAAATACATATTTTGGGGTATTTGTATTATTTGCACTGACGTTTGGTGCGTTCTTCATGACGACGAATATTGCAAGGCTTGTTAGCCGGGCAATGGCAAAAAAAGATACAGAAAAGATAAAACTCTCTGTTTATGAGTGTGGACCAGAGATTACAAAACAGCCAAATAGACTCTCTCCACAGTTTTATCTGTTTGCGCTTCTTTTCATTCTTTTTGATGTTGAAATCGTTTTTATGTTCCCATGGGCGGTAGATTTTAAATATCTTGGTTGGTTCGGATTCGTTGAGATGATGACATTTATCTTATTGCTTGCAATTGGTTTTGTATATGCATGGAAAAAAGGAGCCCTAGAATGGCACAACATAAAGTAAATTATACGCAAAATGCTGGGCTTCCAGTTGCACTGACAACCATTGACAAAGTCGTCAATTGGGGACGTTCAAACTCACTTTGGGCGCTCACTTACGGGCTTGCATGTTGTGGGATTGAGATGATGGCTTCTGGTGCTTCTCGCTATGACTTTGACCGTTATGGGACGATCTTTCGTGCCTCTCCACGTCAAGCCGATGTGATGATTGTTGCGGGAACTTTGACAAAAAAACATGCGGAGTTTATCAAGCGTTTGTATGACCAAATGACAGAACCAAGATGGGTTATCTCTATGGGTTCATGCGCAAATACTGGCGGGATGTTTAACACCTACGCAACAGTACAAGGAGCTGACCGTATTATCCCTGTGGATCTTTATCTTCCAGGGTGTGCACCGCGTCCTGAGACGCTTCAATATGGCGTGATGCTTTTACAAAAAAAGATTCGTGCGCAAAAAGCGATTAAATCTCAAAAAACGAAGAGGTTGATGTAATGAGAGCCTATACACCAAAAGATGATGTGCAAGCAAAAGCATACTATACAGATAGATTTTATGTGGCCCCGCAAGTTCCTAAACAAGATGTTTCGAGTGATGCCGTTTTTGCAACTGATTTAGAAGCGATTCGCGCAAAATTTGAAGTGCTTGATGCGTATATTCAAGTAGAGCAAATGGTTGTGGTTATTAATGCAAAAGATAATTATGGCGTTTTAGAGTTGCTCCGTGATGCACTCGAATATACACAACTCTCAGAATTGAGTGCCATTGATTGGATTGCAAAAAGTGGACAATTTGAAGTTTTTTATCAGATGCTGTCTATGGAGAAAAGAAAACGTCTTCGCATCAAATGTTTTGTGGGTAAAGATGAAGCGATTAACAGCGTAGAAAAGCTTTTCCGCTGTGCGGACTGGTCGGAGCGTGAGATGTATGATATGTTTGGCTTACATGTAAACAACCATCCATTTTTAAAACGCATCTTAATGCCGTATGATTGGGAAGGACATCCACTTTTAAAAACCTATCCGCTTGAGGGTGATGAGTTTGCTGCGTGGTATGAAGTGGATAAAATCTATGGAAAAGAAGCACGCGACATCATCGGGCCTGAAATCCGTGATACTGCGCGTGTTGATCGTTACGACAGTGAGCGTTTTGCACGTCTTGGACATGAAGTGCCAAAAGGTACGAAGATTACGGGCAATGAGCCTAAAACTCCACTTGCGTATCAAGAAGAGGGTGGCGTGTTTATGATTGACAGATTTGATGCAGAAAAATCAGTAATTATTACAGACAGGGACAGGTAAGCTTATGCAACAGCAAAATAGATTAAGACCATTTTTTGAAAATATTACGTTTGATCGTGACGATAATGAGATGATTCTCAACTTTGGCCCTCAACACCCATCGGCGCATGGTCAGTTACGCCTTATGCTTCACCTCCAACAAGAGATGATTACAAAAGCGCATCCAGATATTGGGTATCTTCACCGTGGTATGGAAAAGATGGCTGAAAATATGATTTACAACGAGTTTATGCCGACAACCGATCGTATGGATTATATCGCTTCAAGTTCAAACAACTACGGTTTTGCACTTGCTGTTGAAAAACTCATCGGACTTGAAGTGCCTCGCCGTGCCAAAGTGATTCGAATGTTGCTTTTAGAGATCAACCGATTGATGTCCCATCTTTTTTGGCTTGCAACAACAGCCTTAGACATTGGCGCAATGACAGTTTTTCTTTATGCATTTCGTGAACGTGAGTATTTGATGGATCTTATTGAGGATTATTGTGGTGCACGTTTGACACATGCGGCGATTCGTATCGGTGGTGTTCCTTTGGATCTTCCAGATAACTTCATCGCAGATTTAAGAAAGTTCCTTGATAAATTGCCAGAAAATATCAAAGATTATGAAGATCTTTTAGATAGCAACCGTATTTGGAGAATGAGAATGGAGGGTGTTGGTGTGGTCTCAAAAGAGATGGCACTCTCATGGGGATGTAGTGGTCCAATGCTTCGCGCAAGCGGTGTCGCTTGGGATATTCGTAAAGAGGAGCCGTATGAACTCTACAGTGAAGTAGAGTTTAAAGTTCCAGTTTCTGATAAAGGAGACAACTTCGCACGCTACCGTATTTACATGGAAGAGATGCGACAATCGGCTCATATTTTGTATCAAGTAGCACAGATGTATGAAGCAACTATCAAAAACAATGAAACAGATTTGATGGCGCATGCTCCAAAATATATTTCAGCTCCAAAAATCGATATTATGACGCAAAACTACTCTTTGATGCAGCATTTTGTGCTTGTAACACAAGGGATGCGTCCACCCGTTGGAGAAGTGTATATTCCAACAGAATCACCAAAAGGGGAACTTGGATTTTTCATAAACTCTCAAGGTGGCCCATACCCATACCGTCTCAAACTGCGTGCACCATCATTTTGGCATACAGGTATTTTGACAGACTTACTTCCTGGACACTATATTCCAGACGTTGTTTCAATTATCGGTACGACGAACATCGTATTTGGCGAAGTAGATAGATAAGGATTGCACAATGTTACGTTATGATTTACGTCATCTTAAAGACGATTTTGAACCGAGAATGAAGGAGATTTTACTCTCGCATCCAAAAGGTCAAGTAGGAATTTTTTTATTTGAGGTGGGTGATTTTACTCCAGTGCAGCGTTCTGCTGATTTGGTAAAAGAATCTGGATATGAGCTTTTAAACTCATTGAAATTCAACGAAGTCGATTGGACTATCGTAGTGAAAAAAAGTTAGGAATCTATTGTGAGTAAAGTCTATTTTTCCACTTGGAATGGTGAATTTATCAACAACATAAACAAACCGCAAGATCAGTGGGAAGAATCAGCATACAACCTACCAGCGCAATATGATGATCATAGAGAATCAAAAGCGTTTATAGGCTGGGATGGGGTCGCAATCTTCAATGAAGATGTGGATGTAATCCGTCTTGCTACTGAATATGCAGCGCAATATCAAGTGTACTCGGAAGCCTGTGGGCGCTGTGCGCCGGGGCGTTGGGGCGGTAGAATCTTATATGATATGCTCGATAAGATTGCTCGCGGCGAAGGTGAACTTTCGGATATGGATCACCTCAAAGAGATTAGTAAAAGTATGCAAATCACTTCAAAATGTGAAATTGGCAAGACTGTACCAAACCCTATTTTGGATATTATGACCCATTTTGAAGATGAGTTTCTTACATGTATCAATGAGAAAAAAGCATCCAAACATTACGATGCAGCGATCAACTATATTGCTAAAATAACCGCGCCATGTACAGATGCATGCCCTGCGCATGTTGATATTCCAGGGTATATTGAGGGTGTGCGGGATTTGCGCTTCGATGATTCACTGATGGCGACCCGTCAAACGATGCCGCTTGCGCATACATGTGGACGTGTTTGTCCCCATCCTTGTGAGGATGCGTGCCGCAGAACCAATCTTGATGAACCAATCTCCATTATGGAGCTCAAACGCCTTGGTGCTGACTATGAAACAGACCATAGCTTTGGTTTTTTTCATCCACTTGAGCAAAAATCAAGCATTGGCAAAAAAGTTGCTGTTATCGGTGCTGGACCTGCTGGGCTTACGACAGCGTATTACCTTGCGCTAGAGGGAATTGGAGTTGATGTCTATGAGGAGCTGCCTGTTCTTGGTGGTGAAATCACAGCTGGAATACCTCAGTACCGTATGCCAATTGATAAGTATAATAAAGATATCGATTGCGTCAAAGATCTTGGTGTAAACTTTATTGTAAATTCAAAAGTAACCGCAGATATGATGCGTCAATTTGAAAAAGATTATGATGCAATTATGATTGCAACAGGAACTCGCATCTCTAAAAAAGTCTATTGTGAGAATGAGCGTCCTGAGATAAAAGGGTATTGGGGAGCGATTGACTTCCTTGATAAAGTAAACCTTTTTGCAAAATATGGCTACACAATAGAAAAAGAGGATCAAGAAGAGAATCTTTTAACGACAGATTATGTTAATCTCACTGGAAAAACTGTTGTCTGTGTTGGTGGTGGATTTACCTCCATGGATGTTGTGCGCTGTTCTATTCGTGCAAATGCGAAAAAAGTTTATATGATTTACCGCCGTGATGAAAAGACAATCATTAACAATACAACGTATGAAGAGTACCATGAAGCGGTTGAAGAGGGTGTCGAATTTTTGTTTCACTCTGCAGTAGCCGAGATGCGAGATGAAGATAATCTTTTAAAATCTCTCCTTATAGACAAGTTTGAACTCGTTCCAGATCCAAATGGCGGAAGAGCGCAACTACTTAAAGTTGAGGGTGCTTCCTATGAGATAGAAGCAGATTACCTCATTCCTGCTGTAAGTCAGAGTGCGGACTTGAAGCTGCTTCCTCCTGAATGGGAGATTGAGATGACATCTTGGGCAACAATCAAGACAAATGGAAAAGATTATATGACATCTCGTAAAGGTGTTTTTGCCTCAGGAGATTGTGAATATGGTCCGATGACAATTGTCAATGCAGTCGGTCAAGCAAAACGTGCCGCTTCAGTTATGGCACGTTATATACAAAGTGGCGAAGTCACACTGAGTGATGATGAGATTATGGAAGATCACCTCCGTAAACTCCGTGTGTATGACAAAAAAGAGAAAGTGAAGGGCTGGTTGCCAGGATTACCTCGCCAAATCAGTGTAAAACTTGATGTCGATGACCGTAAAACTAACAATAAAGAGGTCAATCTTGGGTTTACTCAAGAGGAAGCACTGAGTGAAGCAGACCGTTGTATGCGTTGTTATTATATCGCTATGACAGCAGTGTAGGGAGGATTGGATGAGTCATTTGATTAACTTTACAATCGATGGAAAAGCGGTAAGCGCAAAAAAAGGTGAAACTATTTTAACAGTCGCACGCCGTGAGGGAATTTACATACCAACGATGTGTTATATTTCTAAAACAACACCCTGTGCATCATGTCGAATGTGTGTTGTTGAAGCTGCGGGTGTTGATGGATTTGTGCTTTCATGTAACACGCCTGCGACAAATGGTGTAGCCATTACTACAAACTCGAGCGCTCTTGAGTATGAAAGAACAAACATCATGAAACTCTATGATGTCAATCACCCTTTAGAATGCGGCGTTTGTGATAAATCTGGGGAGTGCGACCTTCAAAATAAAACTTTAGAATTTCATGTTGAAAAGCAAAATTTTTCAGCAAAAGAGCAACATAGAAAGATTGAAAATTGGGGACTTATCAATTACGACCCATCACTTTGTATCTTGTGTGAAAAATGTGTACATGTATGTAATGAAGTAATCGGTGATGATGCAATAGAGCTGCAATTTGGCGGATATAAATCAAAAGTGGTTCCAAAAAATTCTGAGACACTTAATTGTACCTATTGTGGTGAGTGTATCGCAGTTTGTCCTGTGGGCGCACTTATTAGCACTGACTTTAAATACAGTGCAAATGCATGGGAGCTTACTCGCGTCCCCGCTACATGTGCACACTGCTCTGGTGGCTGCTCTTTAGAGTATGAAACACGCCATACCGGCATCTCGTCTAAAGAGGACTCAATTTATAGAGTTAAAAATAACTTTGAGTTTAGCTCCCTTTGTGGCGCTGGACGTTTTGGTTTTGATTTTGAAAATAGGGCGAGTAAAAACGAAGCAAGTTTTGCACAAGCGCTTCAAGCACTCAAGAGCGCACAAGCGATCCGTTTTAGTTCAATGATAACAAATGAAGAGGCTTTGATACTTCAAAAAATCAAAGAGAAACTTGGTATCAAACTTTACAACGAAGATGCAAGAAAATATGCTGATTTTATGCAGGCATATGCAAGTATAAGTGGCAAAAAACATCACAGTGCAACACTTGAAGCAGTGAAACAAGCGGATGCAATTATCCTTATGGGTTCGATGATTGCGACAGATAATCCAGCGGTTCGTTATGCAATGACAACAGCTGCAAAACATAATGGCGCAAAAATTATTTATGCACATCCAATAGAGGATGTATTGATGCAAAACACCACGACGCAGTTTTTAAAATATGAGGTAGGAACTGAAGAGGGTGTACTTGCACTCATCGCAAAATATTTGCTTGTAAATTGTGAATTAAGTGACGCCGAGCGTGCATTTTTTGATGCTTTAGATGATGGATATTTGAGTGCTGAGAGCAACATCGCAGAGGAAGAACTCTCCTTAATGATACACTCTTTGAGCAGAACAAAAAAGAGAGTGCTCGTGCTTGGAAATGACCTTCTTGCGCACAAAGAGGCAAGAAATATCGCAAAACTTGCCGCTGTAATAGAAAAATATAGCGATATCTCTGTTTTAGTAGTTCCACGTGATGTCAATACGCTTGGTGTAAGCCTTACATGTAAGCTTGATTGCGATGATAAGAGGCAAGAAAATGTTGTTGGTTATAACGAGCGAGGAAGTTTTATCATCTCAAGTTTAGCAGATGCTACTCTGGCAATTCCAGCATTAAATCAGCAAGAGGGAACTTTTGTCACAATCGATAACCGTGTTGTCCCGACAAATGCAGCGCTTGCCTTTGGCGGTTATGAACTCAACGATCTTGCAAAAGCATTGGGTGTTGGCAAAGAAAATACAATCGATTTTACGAAAGAGTTACCATGTGAGAGCGGATTTAAAGCACTTGAGTTTGATAGATTGGAGAACTTTTTAGCGCCACTCGGAGAGGATATTCGTGGTTATCTGCTTGATGAAATTGCAGTGGAAATGGATGGCACGCTTGATGGGGTTGACGCACTGCCTGAATTTAATGGAACGATTATTTACAATGTCAATCCAATACTGCAGTTCAATGCTTATACGAATACCACAAAACAGCTAGAGCGTGATTGCACGCTTCGTGGTTCTGCGCAGTTTGCAGCAGCGGCACGCATCAGTGATGGTGATAGTGTAGAGATTAGCTTTGGTGATAAAAAATTTGTGCGCATTTTTAAACAAGAAGAGCATTTAAAAGGCACTGTTGCGCTTAATCCTACATTTGATTTAGAGGGTGGTATGGAAAGTTACAGATTTCAAAAATCTAAGATTGTGAGAGTGAATCATGAGTAGTATAACGATAAATATTGATGGAAGAGAGATCCAGACACAAGAGGGAGAGTTTATATTAAATGCCGCGCGTGCAAATGATATATTTATCCCTGCAATCTGTTATCTTACACGTTGTAGCCCTACTTTGGCATGTCGTATCTGTCTTGTTGAAGCAGATGGCAAACAAGTGTACGCATGTAACGCAAAAGCAAAAGATGGGATGAGTATCACGACTTCTACACAAAATATTGCAGCAGAGCGTCGTGCGATTATGGAAGTGTATGATGTGAACCATCCTTTGCAATGTGGCGTTTGTGATCAGTCTGGAGAGTGTGAACTTCAAAACTATACCTTAGAGATGGGTGTTGATTCTCAAAGCTACGCAATTAAAGATGTACACCGCCAAGTCAAAGATTGGGGACATATTCATTACGATCCGGGTCTTTGTATTGTGTGTGAGCGATGCGTTACAGTCTGCAAAGATATGATTGGAGATAACGCTTTAAAAACTGTCGCACGCGGTGGCGATGCAATTGATAATAGTTTCAAAGAGAGTATGCCAAAAGATGCATACGCCATGTGGAATAAACTCAATAAATCTGTCATTGGCCTCACAAGTGGTGAAGAGATGCTTGATTGTACATCATGTGGCGAATGTGCTGCGGTTTGTCCAGTTGGTGCGCTTGTAGATACGGATTTTATGTACAAATCAAATGCTTGGGAGCTCAAGCAAATTCCAGCTACATGCGGACATTGTAGTGCAGGATGCCAGATTACTTACGATGTCAAACATACAAGTATAGAGAATTCAGAAGATAAAATTTACCGTGTCATGAACGAGTGGAACTATGTTTCTCTTTGTGGAGCTGGACGTTACGGATTTGATTATCAAAATGAGGTTACATGTAAGGATGAAACAGCGTTTTGCAATGCGATTGAAGCGTTCAAAAAAGCGGACACAATCGCCTTTACTTCTACCATCACAAATGAAGAGGCGTTTATACTCCAATCTTTAAAAGAGAAGTTTGGGTACAAACTTGTAAACCCTGAAGCAAAAGCGTTTCAAACTTTTTTACATGAGTACAGCCAAGTCAGCGGAACTTCACTGTATGGAAGTGACCTCCATGAAGTCCATGAGGCTGATTTTGTAGTCTCTGTGGGAACTGCGCTTAAAAGCGACAATCCAAATGCAAGATATGCATTTAACAACGCTATAAGTATGAACAAAGGAGCAGGGCTTTATTTTCATCCACTCCAAGATCCTATAATTGATGGCATGGGCAAAAATGTGATGAGCATAAGCCATGCTCCACTTGTTGAAGAAGCGGTGCTTTACCTTTTACTTGACCTTTTTGCAGATAAATCAAAACTTCCAACTGAAGTTGTTGCCTACATCGCTTCTTTTCACTCAGAAAAAACGGTTACAGTTGAAGAGACTGTCAAAGAAAAAGTAATTGAGATTGTAAAAGTAAAAAAAGTAAATGAAGCAACGGGAGAAGAGGAAGAGCTTGAGGAAGAAAAATCTTCTATGGTTTCTAAAAAGGTTTCAAAAGAGGTGCAAGTTGATGAAAACCGCCTTTTAGAGATTGTCAATGCACCTAAAAATTTTACGGAAAGTTTAGAGAAGTTTTTAGCGAAAAAAGAGAATTTTTCTCTCATTGTGGGCGCTGACCTTTACACGCATCCAAGAGCAAAAAATCTTGCTCGACTTGTTGCGCTTTTAGAAAAACAGAGTGTATTTAAACTTGTGATGATCCCAAGTCTTACAAATACACTGGGTGTTTCACTGCTGTGTGATCTTGATGTGGCGCGTGGAGATTTTACTATCGGCTATAACACAAAAGGAGATTTCACTTTAAGTGCACTTGGAAATGGGGATCTGGATATGCCAGCCATAAACCAGCAAGAGGGAACACTCACAAGCATAGATAAACGTGTAAATCCAACAAATGCGGCGGTTGGATATAAGGGGTATGTGCTTAACGATATTGCAAATGCACTTGGATTGGATGCAAAATTGACCATAGATTACACGCCTCAATTACCTACATGTAAGGGATTTAAAACTGAACTTTTTGATAATCTTCCAAACCGTTATGAAAATGATGGCACTGAAGTGCGCGGATACCGTTTGGATGTGATGACAAAAGAGAGTTTGAGCGATGTGGCAGTAGAAGCGATATTGGATACTAAGCTAGAAGGAAGTATTATATATCTAGTAAATCCTGTTCGTCAATTTAGTGAATTTACAAACAGATCTGCGAATCTTAAAGAGCAAAGCGGCATTTATATGAGTGAGTCTGCTCTTAAAGCAAGTGGCCATCACGAGGGCGATATGGTGCGTGTAAAAACACAAAATGGCGAGTTAAGTGCAAAAGTTATCTGTGATAACAAAATCGAGGGAGCAATCGCAACGCTTCCAACTTTTGATTCAAATCTAAATTCACAGGCTCTCTTTAGCGGTTACCGCTTTAGTACAGCTACAATACAAGGGGTGTAAGTATGGATATGGCATATTTAATTGAAACGGTTGCAAAAATCGTTGTGATTATGTTGATCTTTTCTGCTTTAGCAGGATTGGGAACATATTTTGAACGGAAAGTTCTTGCATTTATGCAACGCCGTCTTGGACCGATGAATGTCGGGCCATATGGACTTTTACAAGTTGCCGCCGATGGGATTAAGCTTTTTACTAAAGAGGATATTATTCCGACCAATGTTGTGGCTCCAATCTTTAAGTTTGCGCCAGTTATCACAGCAGCAACCGCTTTTATGGCCGCAGCTGCGATTCCATTTTGGCCTCAGTTCACTGTGTTTGGTTATACGGTGCATCCCATTGTTGCAGACACTGAGATAGGTTTATTGTATGTGTTGGCGGTTATGGCGATTGGTTTGTATGGCTTACTTCTTGGTGGTATGGCTTCTGCAAATAAGTTTTCTCTTATTTCAGCGGCGCGTACTGCTGCAATCTTTATCTCTTATGAAGTCGTGACAGGCTTGTCACTGCTTGCACCGATTATGATTGTTGGCTCCCTTTCTTTGATAGACTTTAACAACTACCAAGTTGGTGGTGTGAGTCATTGGCTCGTATGGTCGCAGCCAGTTGCATTTATCCTTTTTTGGATTGCAGCATTCGCGGAAACTGGGCGTACACCGTTTCACCTTATTGCCAATGACCACGAAATTATTGATGGTTTTGGTACTGAGTATTCTGGGATGCGATGGGGTCTCTTTTTCATCGGCGAATATGCAAATATGTTCTTCATCTCATTTGTTATTGCTTTAGTATTTCTTGGTGGATTTGGAGATGGCGGCTTGGGCGGTGCATTGGCACTGATTGCAAAAGTAGCATTTTTCTTCTTCTTTTTCTTGTGGACAAGAGCGGCTTGGCCAGATGTAAGACCAGATCAATTGATGTGGTTGTGTTGGAAAGTGTTAATGCCGTTAGCTGTAGTAAACGTAGTCGTAACTGGCTTAGTGATGATGTTTTAAGGGGCGATGATGAGGATAGAACAGTTTAAAAACAGAAATGTAAGCGATGACTACTTTTTAGTAGATATCGAGGATTATCCAACTGATGGTTGGGGAAAATTCAAACGTGTCATCAAACGTACATTCCAAGGGGAACTTTTTGTCGGTCTTTGGGTTGTGCTTCGTGAGATGATCAAATTCGATATCCATACCGTACAGTATCCAAAAGAGAAGATGCCAATTGGCCCACGTTACCGTGCGGTTCATGAGATGAAGCGTTTATGGGAATCTGGGACAGAGCGATGTATTGGATGTGGACTTTGTGAGAAAATTTGTATCTCTGATTGTATCCGTATGGAAACTCGCATTGATGAAAACTCTCGTAAAGAGGTGAGTGAATATAGTATCAATCTTGGACGTTGTATTTTTTGTGGCTACTGTGCGGAGGTTTGTCCTGAACTTGCGATTACTCACGGCGGCAGATACGAAAACGCAAGTGAGCAACGAGCACACTTTGTGATGTATGAAGATATGCTTACACCAATAGATATGCTCAAAGCTGGACAACAGCAAGAGTTTGAAGGTTTTGGTGCCATCACACCACATGAAGATGAGCGTGTCAAAAAGACACCGCTTGCATATTAAGGAGTCGTAATGTTTGAAGCAATTGCTTTTTACCTGTTTGCAATACTAACAGTGGTTATGTTTACAATCACTGTCACAACAAAACAGGCACTTTTTGCGCTAACTGCATTAGCTGCTGGGATGATTTTCATATCTGCTTTCTTCTTTATTTTGGGAGCAGATTTTCTTGGTGTCGTTCAGATTATTGTCTATACAGGTGCTGTTATGGCCCTTTATGCGTTTGGTATGATGTTTTTTGATACAACACGAGAGCTTAAAGAGAAAAATGGCTCCTCTGTCATCACTGCTGGTTTATCACTTTTATCTGCAGTTTTTGTTGTCTTAATCTTTATAGCTCCAGTTGTGAGTGACAAAGTGCAAGCAGCAGCACCTGCGATTGTAGGCGCTACAAACTCACAATCGGTAGGGATGGTTCTTTTTACAAAATATCTCGTTCCTTTTGAACTTGCTGCTGTGATGTTACTTATTGCCATGATTGCTGGGATTGTACTGGCGGGTAAAAAAATGGATAAATCACTGACCCTTATGGGCGAAGAAGAGATTATACTCGCTGAAGAAACTAAAAAGGAGGTGCTACTATGATGGAAATCGGTTTAACACACTATCTCATCCTCTCAGCAGTTCTGTTTGCAATAGGATTGTTAGGTGTCATGAGACGTAAAAATCTTTTAATGCTATTTTTTGCTACAGAGATTTTGCTGAATGCAGTCAATATTGGATTTGCAGCTATTTCACATTTTTATAACGACCTAACAGGACAGATGTTTGCATTTTTTATCATCGCGATCGCTGCGTCTGAAGTAGCTGTTGGACTTGGACTTTTGATTGTTTGGTATAAACGCCACGGCAATATTAATCTTGACGAAATGTCATCAATGAGAGGATAGAAAAATGGAATTGTACTTATATATAGCACTCTTTTCACCGCTTGTTGGTGCTTTGTTTGCAGGAATTTTTGGAGCTTCTCCAAAAACATTATTGACAGGCGTTGTAAACTCGTCACTCCTTTTTGCCTCTTTTGTTTCTAGTGCCATTTTACTTGGCTATGTGCTTGAAGGACACACCTTACATGTAGAGATGATGGAGTGGATGGCAACAGGGAATTTGTATATTCCATTTGGATTTGTAGTCGATCAAGTAAGTGTTACGATGATGATGGTTGTTACAACTGTTTCAACAATCGTACATATCTACTCTATTGGTTATATGGATCATGACAAAGGATTTAACCGTTTCTTCTCATACCTCTCAGCATTCGTTTTTTCTATGATGGTGCTTGTGATGAGTGATAACTTCGCTGGTCTTTTCATAGGCTGGGAAGGGGTTGGTCTTTGTTCGTGGTTGCTTATTGGTTTTTGGTATCACAAAGAGAGTGCAACTTGGGCTGCAAATGAAGCGTTTATCATGAACCGTATTGCCGATCTTGGAATGCTTATTGGTATTTTTTTGATCTACTGGAATACAGGCACACTCCAATATGATGCATCGTTTAAAGTTATGCCAACGCTTGATACAAATACTTTGATGAGTATCGGCATCTTTTTATTTATTGGTGCGATGGGAAAATCTGCACAGTTCCCGCTTCATACTTGGCTCGCAGACGCGATGGAAGGTCCAACTCCAGTTTCTGCACTGATTCACGCTGCAACGATGGTAACAGCAGGTGTGTATTTAGTTGTGCGTGCAAATCCTTTGTATGATACTATCCCGCAAATGGGGCTTTTTATTGCAAGTCTTGGTGCATTTGTAGCAATTTTTGCAGCTTCTATGGCGCTTGTAAACCGTGATATGAAGCGTATTATCGCGTATTCAACACTTTCTCAGCTTGGCTACATGTTTGTGGCAGCTGGTCTTGGTGCGTATTGGGTTGCATTGTTTCACCTTATGGCGCACGCATTTTTTAAAGCGCTTTTATTTTTAGGTGCTGGAAATGTTATGCACGCGATGAGTGATGAACTCGATCCATTTAAAATGGGTGGATTACGCAAACAGATGAAGGGGACTTTTATCCTTATGACGCTTGCTTCTGTTGCACTTGCTGGAATTTACCCACTTGCTGGATTCTTTTCAAAAGATGCGATTTTAGAGGTTGGTTTTGTTACAAATCATTATGTCATTTACTCTGTGCTACTTATTACAGCAGGCTTAACGGCATTTTACTCTTTCCGCCTTATTGCGCTTATTTTTCATGGTGAAGAGCGCTACAAACTTTTTGGTTTTCATCCGCATGAAGCCTATAAATTTGTACTAATCGCTATGAGCCCGCTTGCAGTTTTGGCGGTGATTGCTGGATCGTTTAAAACAACCTACTTTGATATGGTTACACAAATATTGCCAAAAACTGAGTATCACATTCACTCAGAGCTAGTGGAATGGGTGATGATACTTGGAACGCAAATCTTTGTCATGCTTGCAATTTTTTATGCATATAAAAAATATGTGAACTTCAAAGGTGAGGATAAAGAGTTTGAAAAACGTCTTTGCTACAGAGTGCTCATTAATCAATACTATATCCCTTACATGTATGAAGAGTTTATCTCAAAACCATACAAAGAGCTTTCTCTTGTATTTTGGAAAAATGTGGATATTAAAATTGTAGATGCAACAGTTGATTGTATTGCAAATGGAATCTATAAAGCGGGTGAAAATACTCGTGATATGCAAAACGGGAACCTTTCAAGCATGCTAAGATGGATGGTTGTAGGGACAGTGATACTGTTGTCATTGGCAGTTGCTTTTGGAATGGCAGTGAGATATGCAGATGAGATTTCAGCTGTATTATCAGGTTTAGGAGCGTAATCGATGTTAGATCATATATTGTCATTATTAATATTTTTTCCTGCAATTGCAGCTATGATGGGCTTTGTTGTTCATAAAGATAGTGCAAAAGCGTATGGAATTGCAGTTTCGTTTATTGAGTTTATATTCTCATTATATTTATGGTACGCATTTGATTCAAATGTTTCAGGCATGCAGTTTATGGAAAGTCTGCCACTTATTCCAGCATTTGGGATCAACTATTTAGTTGGGATTGATGGTATTTCACTCTTTATTATCATCATGGCATCATTCTTTACGATGATCGGCATTGCGTCACTTGCTGAAGTCAAAAAGATGAAAAATCTTATCATCACGCTTCTCTTTTTACAGATGACGATGGCTGGAGTGTTTGCTGCCCTTGATGCGATAGTTTTTTATACATTCTGGGAACTTTCACTTGTGCCGATGCTTTATATCATTGGTGCGTGGGGTGGACCGCTTCGTATTTATGCATCTATAAAATTTTTCCTCTATACATTTGCAGGTTCGCTTGTGATGCTCGTTGGTATGCTATTTATGGCATTTCTTTACAATCAAGCAACAGGAGTTTGGAGCTTTTCTATCTTAGAATGGTACAGACTTATTTTGCCTGAAAACTATCAGTTATGGTTGTTTGCAGCATTTTTTATTGGTTTTGCCATTAAAGTGCCTATGTTTCCATTTCATACATGGTTGCCATATGCGCATGGACAAGCACCAACAATCGGTTCTGTTATTCTTGCTGCGGTTTTATTGAAAATGGGAACATATGCGTTTATTCGTTTTTCCCTTCCAATGTTTCCAGATGCATCGGTATTTTTTATGTTCCCAATTGCAATTATTGCAATTATTATGATTATCTACACAGCAATGGTGGCTTACGCACAAGAGGATATGAAGCAAGTTGTTGCATACTCATCTGTTTCACATATGGGGATTATTATTTTAGGAACTTTTGCACTTAATGTTGAGGGGATAACAGGTTCTGTCTTTTTAATGATAGGGCACGGAATTGTTTCGGGAGCCTTGTTCTTTTTAGTTGGGGTTATTTACGATAGACGCCATACAAAAATGATGAGTGAATTTGGTGGTTTAGCTTCAGTGATGCCACGATATGCAACCATTTTTGGAATTATGATGATGGCTTCGGTAGGTCTTCCACTCCTTATCAACTTCGTTGGTGAGTTTTTAAGCTTACTTGGATTCTACAACCAATCGCATATCCTAACGCTTTTAGCAGGAATGGCAATTATCGTTGGTGCTATTTACATGTTAAGCTCATTCAAAAAAGCATTTTTTGGTGAAGTAACAAATGAGAAAAATAGAAATCTTCCAGATTTAAATTCAAAAGAGATTTTTGCGTTAGTTCCATTGACAATCATTGCGGTTTGGCTTGGAGTCTATCCAAAACCAGTGTTAGAGCCAATCAACAACAGTGTGAAATCAGTTGTGATGCTGATGCATGAAAAAGCAATAACACCTGAAGCTAAAATGCGTATTCCAGCTCTTGAAGAAAAAACACTTATGCAAATACCACAAGCGGAGGTAAAATAATGCTCAGCAACGTCAATATTTCTCTAGAGTCGTTGAACATTTCGACTCTAGTGCCTATGCTTATTCCAATCATAGGTGCTCTTTTTATTTTGGTTTTAGATCTCTTTAAAAAGGATCAAAACAAATCTATGTATGTCATGCTAAGTTTACTTTTTATGATGCTTGATTTTGGTTCGCTCATCGATTTTTCATTGAGATTTAGTGCAAATGGCACCATCCTTGGCTATTTTAATATGATGCTGATTGATGGTTTGGCACTTTTGGCACAGTTTGTTATCGTGGGTGCTTCTATGCTGTTTATTCCCTTGGCACTGACTTCAAAACGTTTCCATGAATTTTCATATCCTGAATTTTTTGCGCTTTTCCTCTTTATGGTTTCAGGGTTTCAGTTTATGGTCGCAACCGATAACCTTATCTTGATTTTTATTGGTCTTGAAGCAGCTTCTCTTGCACTCTATACGCTCATTGCGCTACACAACAGAAGCAAATCGTTTGAAGCAGCGGTAAAGTATTTTACCATGGGCGCTTTGGCGGCGGGATTTTACGCATTTGGTTCTATGGTTTTGTATGCGCTGAGCGGTTCGGTCGAGATTCATCAAATAGCCGCCGTATTTAATGCTGATGAGTTTGTAAATCTTCCCTATATTTTAGTTGCAGTTGTATTTTTACTTGCATCACTTGGCTTTAAAGTATCGCTTGTTCCGTTTCATACATGGGCTCCAGATGTGTATGAGGGAGCGAGCGCTTCTATGGCTGGTTACATGTCAATCGTTCCAAAGATTGCAGGGTTTGTTGTCATTATGCGTCTATTTGAATTCTTAATTCAAAGCGGTGTTGTATGGCTCAATGTTGTGCTTTATGCGATAGTTGTTATTACAATGACAGCTGCAAATATCTGGGCTCTTGTGCAAAGCGATGTTAAACGTATGCTTGCATACAGCTCCATCTCTCATGCAGGTTTTGTTATGGCTGCCGTTCTTATTGGCACTACACAGGCGAATTCTGCACTCTTTTTGTATTGGGTTCTTTTTACCTTTACAAACCTTGGTGCCTTTAGTATGCTTTGGATTTCTCGTCAAAAAAATCTAGCACCTGGACAAAGTTCAGATCACTCCTATAGCAAATTTGCAGGTTTGATTAAAATCGCTCCATTTTCTGCAACGATTATGGCGCTCTTTATGCTTAGTTTAGCAGGGATTCCTCCTTTTGCGCTCTTTTGGGGTAAACTCTATATGATCTCTTCAGCAGTAGCGGCTGGCTATGTGGTGTTGGCCCTTATTATGGCGCTAAACTCAGCAATTGCTGGATATTATTATCTTAAATTGGTTGTGTATATGTTTATGAAAGAGCCAGAAATTGACATTGATAGCAAAGTATATACGATGAATGCTTCTGTTGCTTTGCGCACTATCATTGGATTTGCAGCTATTGGGACTGTTTTTGCAATCGTTGCACTCAACCCATTAATCGAGTTTATAACAGCATTCGTCTATAATAGCGGATACTAAAATAAAAAACGAGGAGTAGTCATACAGTGATACGATGGTTACTACTCTTTTTATTGCCCCTTTCTCTTTATGCCCTTGAAATAAGTTTTCAATCGGGCAAAGAGAATCATGAAAAATACACACTCTTACATGTAAGAACAAATTCCCCTTTTATTTGTCAGCCCCAAGTTGATGAATTTAACACTATTAAAAAAGTTATTTGTGCTTTTTCAAATCGTCCAAATCAGCTTTTAAAACCACTCGATGATGATTTTTTTAATGTTGTTACTGAAATAAAAAAGGGAACTTTTTTTGTTATCGTAACGCCACGGCACAAAATGAAACTCTATCCAGATGTTTTTAATGTTGCACAAGAGGATACATTTTATAAATCAAAAGTACGCCTTGCAAAATCGTGGTTGATGGTCGGATACAAAACTACACTTCCGCTTTTATCTGAAAAGAAAAAATCAGATAAAAGTCTCAATTTGCCAATCACTTTTGTGAAAAATGAACCGCTATATGTGGGAAGTTTGGATATTGAGGGCAAACCTGTGCATCTCAAACAAGCACGCGATATTAACGGCTATGTCAAGGCAAAGAAAAGTTTTAAAAACCAAGATTACAGAGGCACGCTCCAAGCTATAGATGAGACAATTAAGCTTTTTCCAAATTCCATGTTTATGAGTGAACTGCTTTTTTATAAGATCAAAGCACTTTCTGCACTTCAAAAATATGAAGAGGTGCAAGCATTATCAAAAACTTATTTGCGTCAATACTCCTCGGATGATAATGTCGCCGAGGTGCTCTCTTTAACGGCCATGGCCTATGGCAAACTTGGTCAAAACAGTGATGCTGATTATTTTTACGATAGACTCTTTAGTGAACATGCAGATTCTCTTTACTCCTATATTGGGATGATTTACAAGGGAGATCAACTTCTCGCCGCAGGAAGCTTTAAAAAAGGGCTACAGTATTATCAAAAAGCTTTGGATGAAACAAAAGATGTTGATACAGCAGCAACGGCAGCGTATCGCATTGCGAGCTATTATGTAGCTGGTCAGTCTGCAAAAAAAGCGCAGAGTTATGCCAACCAAATCATTCAGGCTGATCCCAAGTTCTTCTTAAAAGATCCAGAGAGTTCTTTGGCCTTTGCAAAAGATCTTGCAGCAAAAGGGATGCCACTTGAAGCATCGAAAATTTCTCAAATTGTCTTAGCAACACTTAAAAAATCAAATGAGTATTATGAAGAGGTTTTGAAAAATAGTGGAATATGGCTTGCAAAAACAACACAAAAAGCACAGGCAAGTAAACTGCTTGATAGATACCTTAAAGAGTTTAAAAATGGAGCATATATTGATGAAGTAAGCGCTGCAAAAGATGGCTTATATTTTGATGTCAATGATGGCAATGTGAGTAAAAATCTTTTAGCGTATGATAAGTTGATTCAAAACTATAAAAATGACTCCATTGGTCAAAAAGCCATTTACAAAAAAGCGAAGTTATTGCTAAAAATACAAAAATATGCGCAAGTGTTGGCATTGCAAAAAGCGTTACGTGGACTTGATAAAAAAAGATATCCAGATGCTAGCAGTCTTATCACCCAAGCTGCAACTGCCTTAATGAAAGAAAAGCTCAAAGAGAAAAAATGCAACGAAGTCGCAAATCTTGCAACAGAGTATAAAATCAAACTGCCAAGTGAATTTGATGAGCAACTTTATACCTGTTATATGCAGATACAACATTTAGCAAAGGCAAAATATTTGGCAGTTATAAATCTCAAAACACCCACACTCGCACAACGCATCAAATGGATGTACCGCTACACCAATGTGAGTTTTCAAACGGGTGATTATAAAAATAGTCTCAAGATGGGCAATGACGTTATCACACTGATTGGCAATGACAAAAAAACTCCTTACGCAGATGTGTATAGAACGATGTTTGATGCAAGTCAAAGAATGAATGATGGCAATAAGATGATTGCTATGATGGCAAAAGTGGTTGGAATTTTTGGATTAGATTTTAAAGATATTGAGCGCTATTCGCAGATGATGACCTTAGGAACTCGTATGAAGGATGATAATATTATTATCACGTATGGTGAAAAAGTGATGGCGTTGCAGAGAAAAACAGCCACCTATACGCAGTCGCCTTATGTGGAGTTTACAAGCTACCAGTCTTATATGAATAAAGCAAATACAAACAAAGCGATGGAGATTTTATTTGCCCTAGATAAACGAAAGCTGAGTAAAGAGCAGCGTGCAAGACAAAAATATCTTCTTGGTGCACTGCTGCAGAAAAAAGGGAAAAAGGCTCAAGCAAAAGCAGAGTTTTTAAAAGCGATTCAGACACAAAAAGATTCCGCTTGGGCAAAACTTGCGAGTGATGCGATGAAGCTTTTATAGTCTCTTACTTAGAAGGCAGCGCTTATAAGTTTTTCTAGCGCTTCAAGTGGCGCGCTCATGGTATTTTCAAACTGAGTGCGGTTAAAGGTTTGTTGCCTTTTTGCAAGTTGGGCTGTGTGTGTGGTGATATTTTCAAGCATCTTTTCTTTGCTTACATACCCATCAAGGTACTCTAAAACTTCTACAATCCCAATCGATTTCATACTATTTGGCGCTCTTGTATATTTTTGCTCCAGCATCGCCACTTCATCAATGAGCCCCATGGCAAGCATCTTTTTGGTCCGTACATCGATACGCTGGCGCAAAATCTCTCTTGAGATATCAATAGCATAGATGGGAAGATTTTGGATTATCGGTTTGGCAGGATGCTGGGCAAACCACTGCGATGGCGTGAGTCCTGAAGCTTTATAGATAAGCAGCATTTTCTCAATTCTGTAGCGGTCGTTGGAATCAATATTTTTCATATACGTAGGGTCAAGATTGTTTAAAAGTGCATAACAATCGCTTACATGTAAGAGCATATTGTTTACAACATGGCGGACCTGTGGCTCAATTTGGGGAATCTCTGAGAGCCCTTGCAAAAGAGATTTAAGGTAAAAAGTGGAGCCACCTACAATAATGAGATTTTTTTTGTGATTAAGCGCTTCTTGATACGCTTGTTTGTAGAGTCCTATAAAAATTTCTACACTAAAACTCTCATCTACCTCGATGGCATCAACGCCAAAATGCCTTACATGTGAGCGCTCTATAACTGAGGGCTTTGCAGAAGCAATATCAATCTCTTTGTAGATACTTAAAGAATCGATTGAGAGGATAAAAGCGTTATATTTTTGTGCGATTTGAAGGGAAAGATCACTCTTTCCAGATGCGGTTGGACCAATAATAGCGAGCTGTTTCATCTCAAAATTATAGCAGTTAAAAGGTTATTTTGATAGAATAAGAGAAATAGAATTGTAATGGATAATGATTGCGAAAATATAGACAAAAATTAAAAGATTTTAATGAATTGGTGATGTTTCAACACTCAATTTTTTCATTTCCATTTATTTTTATTGCCATGGTTGTTGGCGCTGATGGATGGTTTGGTTTCAAACTTCTAATCCTTGGGGCAATGGCTGCCGTAAGCGCGAGAAATTTCGCCATGGGCCTCAACCGCTTTGCAGATAGAGAATTTGATGCAAAAAATCCTCGCACTGCTTCGCGTCCAAGTGTGGATGGAAGGCTTGATACAAGCTCAATTTTTCTCTTCACTGTTGTCAATGCTCTTGTGTTTATCGCAGTCGCGTATCTTATCAATATGCTCGCATTTATACTCTCTTTTCCCATTTTGCTTATTCTTGGAAGCTACTCCTATTTTAAAAGATTCAACGAGGGTGCGCATTTAGTGCTTGGCATCTCTTTGGGGCTTGCCCCGCTTGCTGGCGTTGTTGCGGTTGAAAATACCATAACAGCATGGTCGCTCTTACTTAGTTTGGGCGTTGTGTTTTGGGTAGCAGGCTTTGACCTTTTATATTCGCTCCAAGATATGGAGTTTGACAAGGCACATAGACTTTTTTCAATTCCTGCAAAATATGGCGCACAAGCAGCGCTTCAAATTTCGCTCTTTTTTCATCTGCTTACCATTATTTTTTGGGCTTTGTTTGTAGCAGTTGCGGGACTTGGGTTCTTTGCAATGCTTGGGGTAGTGCTGAGTTTTTTGATGCTCTCTTATGAACATTATTTGGTAAGAAAAGATTTTACAAAGATTGATAGAGCTTTTTTTACCGTCAATGGCTATTTGGGGATTCTCTTTTTTATATGTGTTGTTTTAGATAAGGTGTTTGCATGAGTGTCCGTTTAGTTCCAGCTCCAATCTCGATTGCGTATAGCGCAGTGAGTGAAAATGAAGAGCAATTTTTACGTGAGTATCATAAGTTGAGTCAAGTTGATGATGATCCAATATCGCAGTGGTTAAAGATTTCAAAAGCCAAGGGGCATACGGCTGAAAGCGATCCTGTTATTCTCAATTTACTGATAGAGCTTTATCGAAAAATTGACAGTTTGGAAAAATATATCAAAAAAGATGCGCCCGTGCGCATTGCGCTTAGCGAAAGCTGCGATATAGAAAGTATCGGTTTGTTGCATTTTAAACTGACACAAGCACCCTTACATGTAGGAACTACCTATTACGGCCGAGTCGAGATGCCTGTGTATCCAAAAAGAGAACTTGCACTTTTTTTTAAAGCCATCGATACAAATCTTGCAGAGATTACGAAAATGCATTTAGAAGATGAACGGGAGTGGAATGTGTATCTCACAGCAAGAGAGCGCATCTTGATTCGAGAGATGAAAGAGAGTAGAACTTGAGTGCAACGGAGATTATTTTTATAGCCATTGGTGCCGTTTTACTTTTTATGGTCTATTATATTTTTACAAAAGATGCAGAGTATTCACACCATATCCGCGCTATTGCAACTGCTGTTGAAGATTGTAACCGCCAGATTTACACCTTAGAAAAAAAACTTTTTGAGATGCAAAAGATGCCACATGCCCAAGGACCACAACGCGCTTTGCGTGATGATGAGATTTATGCAGAGATAGAGCGCAGTGTTTATGACCTTATAAATCCGCTCTCAAAAAAACTTTCAATGACAGAGGAAAACCTCTCGGACTTAGCAAGCGCTGTGGATAGCAGACTTGCAAATATTGAGGGTGGTATTCGTCAGATTGCCATGCCATCCTCTGTGCATGGTAATGATGATGGTAAAATTACTTCGCTTTTTAAGCAGGGCGTGAGTATTGACACCATCGCAAAAGAGCTCCACCTCTCAAAAGCAGAAGTTGAGTTTGTGTTAAAAATAAACCAATTAAGATAGAGCGCTATGGCAGATAGAAGACTTTTTGTTTTAACATCATTGATGATTTGCATCGGGATATTGTTTTCCTATTCTCTCACAGAATATACGGTCATCCTTTTGACTACGGGAGAGTTTCACTTTGTGTTACGACAAGCTTTTTTTGGAGTATTCTCCATCATTATGATGTGGTACTTGGCACAACTTGATCCAGATATTTGGTTGCACCGTATCGGTTTGTCACTTTTTGTGATCTCTATGATTTTGATGATTGTGATGCCATTTTTACCAGCATCTTTGGTTTCAGAGATTGGCGGGGCAAAAAGATGGATTAAAATCGGTGGATTTTCACTCGCACCCGTTGAGTTTTTTAAAATAGGGTTTATCTACTTTTTGGCATGGAGCTTTTCTAGAAAACTGGGTCATCACGGTGGTATGGGCATCAGACAGGAGTTCTTGCGCTTCTTTCCTTACTCTGTAATGTTTATTGCGGTGATGTTTATTATCGCTTTTTTACAAAACGATTTAGGGCAAGTGGTTGTACTTGGGCTTACTCTGCTTTTTATGCTTATTTTGGCAGGCAGCAGCATGAAGTTCTTTACAACTTTAATGCTAGGAGCAGTTGGATTTTTCGTCTTTTTTATTGTGACTGCAGATCATAGGATTGCTCGTATTAAATCTTGGTGGTCGATTGCACAAAACTCTCTTTTGCAAATTTTTCCCGAGTCTGTGGCCTCGCAACTGCGAGTTCCATCCTCAAGCGAACCCTACCAGATAGGCCACTCTCTCAACGCCATTCATAATGGCGGAATCACTGGAACATGGCTAGGCGGGGGAACTTTTAAACTTGGATTTTTAAGTGAGGTGCATACCGATTTTGTTTTAGCAGGGATTGCTGAAGAGTTGGGATTTGTTGGTGTTACTTTTGTGACACTACTTTTTTTGTGGATTTTACAGCGTATTTTTAAGATTGCAAACCGCTCAAGAGACTCTGTTTATTATCTTTTTAGTCTTGGTGTTGGGCTTTTACTCGCTTTTGCATTTTTAATCAACGCTTATGGGATTAGTGGCCTTACACCTATTAAAGGGATTTCGGTTCCATTTTTGAGTTATGGGGGTTCTGCAATTCTTGCAGCGGCCGTTGGAGTTGGCATGGTATTAATGGCTTCAAAAAAAGTAGATTTAGATGAGAAAAGGTCATTAGAATGAGATTTTGTATTACAGGCGGCGGTACGGGTGGGCATCTCTCTATCGCAGACGCACTTTGCAAAGCGGCAGTGCAATGCGGCCATGAAGTGATTTTCATAGGATCCACTCATGGTCAAGACAGAATGTGGTTTGGGGAGAATAGTAGTTTTAAACAGAGCTATTTTTTAGAGACGACGGGTGTCGTCAATCAAAGCGGTTTGGGAAAATTCAAAGCACTTTATAAAATATATAAAGCATTTAAACAATCAATCACACTGCTTTATACACATAAAATAGATGCGGTTATAAGCGTTGGAGGATTTTCTGCAGCGCCTGCTTCCTTTGCGGCAATTTTTACGAAAACGCCTCTTTTTATCCATGAGCAAAATGCCGTCATGGGAAAACTCAACTCCATTTTGCGTGCGCGTTCAAAACTCTTTATCTCTGCGTATGAAAAAGATGCACCCATCCAAGGTTACCCTGTTAAAGAGGAGTTTTTTAAACATGCTCGCCTTAGAACAAAGCTTTCAACCATCATCTTTTTAGGTGGTTCTCAAGGGGCAAAAGCGATTAATGATTTAGCCTTACATGTAAGCCCAAGTTTACAAGCAAAAAATATAAAAATAATCCATCAGTGTGGTGAGCGTGATTTTGAGAGAGTGCGCGCTGCGTATGAAAAATTGGGTATCCAAGCAGAGCTGTATGCTTTTACAAAAGAGATTCCATCGCTTGTTGCACGCGCAGATTTGGCTGTCAGTCGTGCGGGTGCGAGTACCCTTTGGGAGCTTTGCGCTGCTGGCGTACCGACATTTTTCGTACCCTATCCTCATGCTGCTGGAGATCATCAGTTTTATAATGCTCGCTTTATTGTCGATGAAGCGATGGGTTGGTGTCAAAGAGAGAGCGAGGATTTAGCAGAAAAGTTGCTTCTTATTTTAGATGAACCCTTACAAGAGCGAAGTAAAAAGCTTTTACAACACGCTCACAAGGATGTAGCAGTGAAGATGATTACACTTTTTGAACAAATAACAAAAAATTCAGAAAAATAAAAAAGGAAAAACACAATGTTAGAACTAGGAACCACTGCACCAGAATTTTGTTTGCCAAACCAAGATGATGTAGAGATCTGCTTAAGAGATTTGCGAGGAAAATGGATTGTTTTATATTTTTATCCAAAAGATTCAACTCCAGGTTGCACCACTGAGGCGTGTGATTTTACAGATGCGATAGTAGATTTTGCTGGAATGGATGCTATTGTTTTGGGTGTGAGCGCAGACTCTATGCAAAGCCATCAAAAATTCATTGCAAAATATGATCTTGATATTACACTTTTAAGCGATACAGATACCAAAATGATGCAAAGTTATAGAGTGTGGCAGATGAAGAAAAACTATGGAAAAGAGTATATGGGCATCGTTCGTTCAACCTATCTCATCGCTCCCGATGGAAAAATAGCAGCCACATGGCCCAATGTTAAAGTGCGCGTGAAACGTAAAAAAGAGGGTGAGACAGTTGAGAGCTTGCATGTAGATGAGGTCAAAGCAAAACTTAAAGAGTTGCGAGCTTAGTTTTGAGAAGGAAGAAGCCTTACATCCTGAAGGGTACTTTACATGTAAGCGTTTTTTTTCTTTACATGTAAG
>JAVHOA010000104.1:0-1864 GCA_036169815.1 Sulfurimonadaceae bacterium | reverse complement strand
CTTTACATGTAAGCGTTTTTTTTCTTTACATGTAAGGCTTTTTTTCTTTACATGTAAGCTCTAAAAGCCTTACATGCGAAGTACCCCTTAGGGTGTAAGCGTTTTTTAGAACTTGTATCTGAGATATGCGCGGATGTCTTGTGATTCTTTGACAGCCATACTCCCCATACCACGAGCAATAGCTTCGCTCATTGTAAATGGTGTTCCAGTTCCTACAGTTCCAGCCGCATTTCCTCCAAAGAATCCATTGCTTCCCGTGTAATCATAGTTTATGTATGTGTAACGAAGTTGGAAAGAAAGCACATTATCCACTAAAGGTTCTGTGAAGTAGGCTTCATACGCATTTCCGCGAGCGGCGAGTTTTGAGCCGATATTTGTGTCCTCACCATAGGTGATACTTCTCCAATTTTGAGAACCGTGGTTGTACTCAACACCCCATCTTCCCTCGCGACTCAAAAGTGAAGGAAACTGCACTCCAGTCCAGATTGAGTACCCTTTTCGCGCATCTGTGCTTCCAAGCATACTTTTTCCACCATTTGGATTTGTCATGGAAACGGCACCGCTCACAAAGAAAGTCGTATTGTCTAAAAACTCACTTATCTCGTTGCCTATGCCATTGATGACGAAATTTCCAGTTGCGCTGTAAAGCCCACCGACATTTTCAAAGGCAGTTTGCGCTTGATTCATATCGATTAAATTATTTGCATAGTAAAACTGAGTTTGCAGTTTATATTGTCCATTGTCATAAGGAACAAAGATTAAACCTGCGAGATCGATATCATTGACGCCATTTGGATCTTTTGCATAAGGTGTGCCGTTTTGTGTAAATCTAGGAAGTGCATTCGTGCCTCCACGTCCCGCACAAAACTTCACATACATTCCAGCAACACCTGTGACTTTTTCAAGAGCAAATTTTGAACTCAATCCATCAAATTCAACATTGATAGAGTGTCCCATAGGCGAAGATTCTTGGTCATCATCACGAAGATTGACTAAGTGCCCATTTGTCGATGGACGGCGACCAAGGCTAAAGGTCCATGGAGTATTGAGTCCTAAAAAAGTGTTGTTTTTATAAAAAAAGTAAGCAGAACGCACACGCACAAGATCATCATACGCATTTTCATTGGTGATCCAGTCAAAATTTTCATTTCCCACGGTTTGTGGAGATGTGCCACTTCTTGCTCCATACGCTTTGTTGTAGGCGAGTTGGGCGGTAAAACTGATATTATCCGTTGCGGCCCAGTCCATACCAAGCCATAGTCTATTTGTCATCAACGCATCGTTACCCTCAGTAGAACCATCCGCCATTTTATAACCGATATTTTCAACTGCAGTTCTAAAATCTACATTAAATTTAAGGTGATTTCCATTTGTTTTTTTATGAAGATCATCGATATCGTCTTCAAGATCAGAAACTTGGCTTTGAAGAAGAGTGAGAGGGTCTTTTTTTGTTTTTCTAGGTTTAACATCCTCTGCGTCATCATCCTCATCAGCTGCGGCTGTTTTGATGGGTGATTTTCCCGCTCCCTCGTCATCATCTTCTTCTTTAGATGAAGCAGTTGCGGGCTTTTCATCCTCATCTGTAACATCTTTTTTATCTGCTTTGGCAGTTTGTGCTTTGGCTTTTAAATCTGCAACTTGTGCTTTGAGCGCATTCATCTCTTTTTCCATGGCATTGAAACGCTCAAACATAGAAGATGCTACTGCATCATTTCCAAGTAGCGTTGCTGCGCAAAGTGAAACTAGTATCTTTTTTTTCATTATCTCATCCCTTTTATTACATTTTTGTCACATTTGTCGTGAGTGCATAGTAACGAAACTATTATAAAAAGTAATTTAAAGAAATTATATGGATTCCATATTT
>JAVHOA010000103.1:0-8880 GCA_036169815.1 Sulfurimonadaceae bacterium | reverse complement strand
CCCTTAAAATAGTTAGGCTTGACCTGACGAGTTCTTTAGAAGGAAAAACATGGAAAAAATTCGTTTGAAATTGAAAGCTTATGATCATCGTGTACTCGATCGTTCTGTAGCGTCAATCGTAGAGGCTGTAAAGCGTACAGGTGCACACATTCGTGGACCAATCCCTTTACCAACAAAGATTCGTAAATATACAGTTTTGAAATCTGTTCACATCAATAAAGATTCTCGTGAACAATTCGAGATTCGTATGCATGCACGTTTGATTGATATCGTTTCTGCTACGCCAGAAACTGTTGATTCACTCATGAAACTTGATCTTGCACCGGAAGTAGACGTAGAAGTACGTTCTATGGACAAGTAAGGAGATAGGGTATGGAATTTATTGTTGAAAAAATCGGCATGAGCCGTACTATCACAGTACCAAGTAAACCTGTTACTTTGTTAAAAGTAAAAGAAGCAAAAGTATGTGAAGTTAATAATGGTGTTGCTATCGTTGCTTACAACAATGGCAAAAAAATGAATAAAGCTGTAGAAGGACAACAAAAGAAATACTCTTTGTCTTCTGAGTTTAACCGTTTTGTAACAATGACTGTTGCAAATACAGAAGCTGGCGATTTAGATTTTAGCCCTCTTGCAGAAGCTAAAGTTGTAAAATCATCTTTTTCTACTAAAGGTCGCGGTTTTTCTGGTGCTATGAAACGTTGGAATTTTGCTGGTGGTCCAGGTGGTCACGGTTCACGTTTTCACAGACTAGTAGGTTCAATCGGGAATGCTGAATGGCCAGGTCGTGTACAACCAGGTAAAAAAATGCCAGGTCAATACGGTAATACAAAAGTTACTGTAAAAAATGAAATTATCTCTTATGACGCTGAAAACGGTGTACTTGTTGTTACTGGATCAATTCCAGGTGCGAACGGTGCATTAGGTCGTGTAAAGGTTGCTAAATAATGAGCGCTATAGTACTTAATGAAAAATTTGAAAAAGCATCTGAATTAGCACTTCCAGAGAGCTTTAGTGGGATCAACTCACACAACTTATACCTTTATGTCAAGTCTTACCAAGCAGGCATCCGTGCAAATACTGCTGTTGCGAAAACTCGTGCAGAAGTAAGCGGTGGTGGTAAAAAACCATGGGCTCAAAAAGGTAAAGGTGGCGCGCGTGCTGGTTCAAAACGTTCACCACTATTCGTTGGTGGGGGTCAAGCTTTTGGTCCAAAAAACAACCGTAACTATGACCTAAAAATAAATAAAAAGCAAAAAAAACTTGCTCTTAAATTTGCTTTAGATGAATTAGCGAACAACGGAAAACTATTTATAGTTGATACGTTAGAAGTTGCTTCAGGAAAAACAAAAGACGCAATGGCGATATTTAACGCACTTGGTCAACGTGATGCATTATTTGTAAAATCTATTTTAGATGAAAAAACATTTTTAGCATTCCGTAATATTCAATCTGCTTATGTAGTTGAAGAAAATGAGTTAAATGCATTCTTGGCTGCAACATATCGTTCAGTAGTGATCGAAAAAGCGGTTTGGGAAAATCTTGTAAGAGAGGCTGAATAATGGCAGATATTACAGATATCAAATCTATTATATATACAGAAAAGACTCTTGGTCTTCAAGAAGATGGTGTAATCGTTGTACAAACATCTCCTCGTATGACTAAAACAGGTCTTAAAGAGGTGTTTAGAGAGTATTTTGGAATTGTTCCAACTCAAATAAACTCATTAAACCAAGCGGGAAAAGTAAAACGTTTCCGTGGTATCGCTGGTAAACAAAACAACTTTAAAAAGTTTTATGTAACTCTACCAGAGGGTGCACAAATAGAAAGTTTGGCGGTATAAGATGGCAATTAAAACTTATAAACCAACAACACCAAGTCGTCGTTTTTATACAAATGTTGAAAATAGCGATATTACAGCAAAAGCTAGTGTTCGTTCATTACTTGTAAAACTTCCTGCACATGCTGGTCGTAACAACAATGGTCGTATCACATCTCGCCATAAAGAAGCTGGCGCGAAAAAACTTTACCGTATTATCGATTTCAAACGTGACAAATTAAATGTACCTGGGACTGTAGCTGCGATCGAATATGATCCATACCGTAACTGTCGTATTGCACTTGTTAACTACGCTGATGGTGAAAAACGTTACATCTTACAACCAAAAGGGCTTAATGTAGGTGATGTTATTGCATCTGCAGAATCTGGTCTTGACGTTAAAGTTGGAAACGCAATGAAACTTATGAGCATCCCAGTAGGTACAACAGTACACAACATCGAACTTAAACCTGGTAAAGGTGGTCAAATGGTTCGTTCAGCTGGAACAAGCGCACAAATTATGGGTCGTGATGGGAAATATGTTTCTCTTCGTATGCCATCTTCTGAAATGCGTTTAGTGCTAGGTGAATGTTTTGCAACTGTAGGCGTAGTAGGGAATGAAGAGTATATCAATATCGTAATCGCGAAAGCTGGTCGTTCTCGTTATATGGGTGTCCGTCCTCAGACTCGTGGTTCTGCTATGAACCCAGTTGATCACCCGCATGGTGGTGGTGAAGGTAAAACGAACTCAGGTCGTCATCCAGTTACTCCATGGGGTAAACCAACGAAGGGTGCTAAAACTCGTCGTAAAAAAGCTAGTGATAAACTCATTATTACTCGCCGTAAATCTAATCCGAAGAGGTAGTTAAATGGCAAGAAGTGTAAAAAAAGGTCCATTTGTTGATGACCATTTGATGAAAAAAGTTGTAACTGCAAAAGCTGCAAAAGACAACAAACCTATCAAAACTTGGTCACGTCGTAGTATGGTTCTTCCAGACATGGTTGGTTTAACATTTAATGTTCATAACGGACGTCAATTTGTACCAGTGTTTGTAACTGAGAACCATATTGGTTATAAACTTGGAGAATTCGCTCCAACTCGTACATTCAAGGGCCATAAAGGCTCAGTTCAGAAAAAGGTAGGTTGATCGTGGCTAGAGCATTATTGAAATTTATCCGTGTGTCACCTATCAAATCACGCCTTATCGCTCGTGAAATTCAAGGTATGAATGCTGAGCTTGCACTTGCAGCTTTAGAATTCACTCCAAACAAAGCGGCAAAAATCATTGCTAAAGTTGTTGCATCTGCAGTAGCTAACAGTGGTAGTGAAGCAGAAGATTGTGTTATCACATCTTGCCGTGTTGATAACGGTCCAGTATTAAAACGTTTCCGTCCACGTGCTCGTGGTATGGCATCTGGTATTCGTAAACCAACAGCACATATCTTAGTAGAAGTAGAGGGTAAATAATTATGGGACAAAAAGTTAATCCTATTGGCCTTCGCCTTGGTATCAACCGTAACTGGGAAAGCCGTTGGTTTCCTAACTTTAAAACTGCTGCGGGAAATATTGGTGAAGATCATAAAATCCGTACATATTTAAAAAAAGAGCTTTTCTATTCTGGTGTTTCTAACATCGTAATAGAACGTACTGTAAAACGTTTACGTGTTACTATTATCGCTGCTCGTCCTGGTGTTATCATCGGTAAAAAAGGTTCAGATATCGAGAAATTGAAAACTGCACTTGAAAACCTTATCGGTAAACCAGTTTCTGTAAACATTAAAGAAGAGAAAAAAGCGCAAGCTGCAGCTCAACTTGTTGCAGAAAATGTTGCGACTCAACTTGAGCGTCGTGTTGCTTTCCGCCGCGCGATGAAAAAAGTTATGCAAGGTGCACAACGTTCTGGTGCAAAAGGTATTAAAGTATCTGTTGCTGGACGTCTTGGTGGTGCTGAGATGGCTCGTACTGAATGGTATTTGGAGGGACGTGTTCCACTTCATACTTTACGTGCGAAAATAGATTATGGTTTTGCTGAAGCGCACACAACTTATGGTTGTATTGGTGTTAAAGTTTGGATCTTCAAAGGCGAAGTTCTAACTAAAGGGATTCCTGCGGAAGTAAAAGAAGAAAAAACTGAGACACGTCGCCCAAGCAAACGTGCTCCACGTCGCGAAAATAGCGGAAAGGCTGAATAATTATGTTACTGCCTAAGAGAACTAAATATCGTAAAGTAATGAAGGGCCGTAACCGTGGTTACGCTCGTAGCGGTTATACACTGACTTTTGGAACTATCGGATTTAAAGCTGTTGAAGCTGGCCGTATCAACTCTCGTCAAATTGAAGCAGCTCGTATCTCTGCAACACGTCATATTAAACGTAGTGGTAAAATCTGGATTAGAGTATTCCCTGCTAAACCATTAACTGCAAAACCTCTTGAAACTCGTATGGGTAAAGGGAAAGGTTCAGTTGACCAATGGGTAATGAATATTAAACCAGGTCGTATCATATTTGAAATGGGTGGTGTATCACATGATATAGCACGCGAAGCGCTAACGCTTGCGATGCATAAACTACCATTCAAAACTAAAATAATCACTGCGGAGATGAACAATGAAATATTCTGATTTAGCAGGCAAGAGTGCAGCTGAGCTTCAAGCAATGCTTAAAGAGAAAAAAACTGAGCTGTTTACTTTGAAAATAAAACAAAAAATGATGCAATTAACTAACAATAGCGAACTTCGTTTTGCTAAAAAAGATATTGCACGTATCAACACTGCGCTTAGCGCATTGAAATAAGGGTTGGTAATGACACACAAACGTGAAATTCAAGGTAATGTAATTAAGATATCTGGTGACAAAACTGTATCTGTTCTAGTAGAACGTCGTGTAATGCACCCAAAATATCATAAAGTTGTAAAACGTTTCAAAAAGTACCTTGTACATGATGAGCGTAATGAACTTAAAGTTGGCGATGAGATTCTAGCGTCTGAATGTCGTCCTCTATCAAAAAGTAAATCGTACAGATTGAAAAGCATTGTGGTAGGAGTTAAAGCATGATTCAAAGTTTTACTCGTCTCAATGTTGCAGATAATACTGGTGCAAAAGAGATTATGTGTATCAAAGTTCTTGGCGGATCTAAAAAACGCTACGCAACTGTTGGTGATGTTATCGTTGCTTCAGTAAAAAAAGCGATTCCAACTGCTAAAGTAAAAAAAGGTGCAGTTGTTAAAGCAGTAGTTGTAAGAACTAAAAAAGAGGTACAACGTGATAACGGTTCATTGATTCGTTTCGATGACAACGCAGCTGTAATCTTGGATGCAAAACGTGAACCAATCGGGACACGTATATTTGGACCAATCAGCCGTGAAGTTCGTTATTCAGGTTTCATGAAAATCGTATCTCTCGCGCCGGAGGTTGTATAATGGCAAAATTTAATTTCAAAAAAGGTGATACTGTAGAGATCATCGCTGGTGACGATAGAGGCACTAAAGCAGAAGTTCTAGCAGTAATGCCAAAGAAAAATAAAGTAATAGTACAGGGTTGTAAAATAGCTAAAAAAACTGTTAAACCAACCGAAGAGAATCCAAAAGGTGGCTTTGTGAACAAAGAGATGCCAATTGATGCTTCAAATGTACGTAAAGTGGAGGCATAATTCATGGCACGTTTAAAAGATAAATATCTTGCAATGAAACCTGAACTACAAAAAGAGCTTGCAATTGCAAACATCATGGAAGTTCCTGCAGTTGATAAGATCATGATTAGTGTGGGTGCTGGTTTTGCGATGAAAGATAACAAACTTATCCAAAATATCGAAGATACAATCACAGCTATCGCTGGTCAAAAAGCTACAACAGTAATCGCTAAGAAATCTGTTGCAGGTTTTAAAGTACGTGAAGGGATGCCTGTTGGTGTTAAAGTTACTCTACGTGGCGAAAACATGTACAACTTTCTTGACCGTTTGATCTCTATCGCACTTCCACGTGTGAAAGATTTCCGTGGTGTTGCTCGTAATGGTTTTGATGGTCGTGGTAACTACAACTTTGGTTTGCAAGAACAATTGATTTTCCCTGAGGTAAATTATGATTCTATTATGCAAATTCACGGGATGAACATTACGATTGTTACTACTGGTTCAGACGACAAACAAGCGTTTGCATTACTCGAAAAAATGGGTATGCCGTTTGCAAAAGGAAGAGAATAATGGCTAAAAAGTCAATGATCGCGAAAGCGAAAAGAACTCCTAAATTTGAAGTTCGTGCATATACACGTTGTCAGATTTGTGGTCGTCCACACTCTGTAATCCGTGATTTTGGTATCTGTCGCGTTTGCTTTAGAAAAATGGCAAATGAAGGGTTAATCCCAGGCGTTAGAAAGTCTTCTTGGTAAAAAACGCTGGCGCTGGTTTGCTTTACATGTAAGCACTCAAATGGAATTAGCGTAAGCAAAATTCCAAAACGCACTCGTGCGTGAGCTTCCCGCTGAGGGAAACCCAGTGTGAACGTAGTGAAAAGGAGTTGTTCTTTTCACTTATCAATTTAGAAACTCTTAACTGCTTAATAGCAACAAGGAAAAGTAATGATTAATGATTTAATTGCAGATGCGTTAACACGTATTCGTAATGCCGCTATGCGTAGACTTGACGTAACTACTTTAGTTCACAACAAATCTGTTGAAGCAATAGCAAATATATTGGTAGAAAAAGGTTACATTGAAAGCTGTAATGTTGTTGAAGACGGCATTAAAAAAAGTATCAATGTTGTATTAAAATATGATGAAAACGGTAAAACTGTAATCAATGAACTCAAACGTATTTCAAAACCAGGTCGCCGTGTTTATAAACAAGCATCTGAAATCAAACGTTTCAAAAATGGTTATGGAACAATTATTGTAAGTACATCAAAGGGCGTAATTACTAACGATAAAGCACATGAGCTTAACGTTGGTGGTGAAGTTCTTTGTACAGTATGGTAGGAGATAGAAGATGAGTCGTATTGGAAAAAATCCCGTAGTAGTTTCTTCGGACATCACCGTAAGTGTTGATGGTGCTCTCATTACTTTTGCTAAAGGCAAAGACAGTGTTGTTTTAGATACTAAAGGAAATGTTGGTATCACGTTAGAGGATAACTCTTTAACATTCAGTAAAAACTCTGATGCACGTCAAGATCGCGCATTTTGGGGAACTTACCGTGCATTAGCAGCAAATATTGTAGTTGGTTTAACAACTGGATATTCAAAACAACTCGAAATCAATGGTGTTGGTTACCGTGCTGCAGTAAATGGAAGTGTACTTAATTTACAACTTGGTTTTTCTCATGACATTAACTATGAAATTCCAGCTGGAGTTGAAGTTACTGTAGAAAAAAACGTTATTACTGTCAAAGGTATTAGCAAACAAGAGATTGGTCAAATTTGTGCAGAAATCCGTTCATTCCGTCCACCAGAGCCTTACAAAGGTAAAGGTGTTAAATATGTTGGTGAAGTTATCGTGCGTAAAGCCGGTAAAACATCTAAGAAATAAGGGAGGTTGCTAGATGAATGTTAAAGTTATGAAACAGAAATTGGCTAAACGTATTCAACGTAAACGCCGTATTCGTTCAAAAATCTCTGGTTGTGCTGCACTTCCTCGTGTTTCTGTATTCCGTTCAAACAGATATTTGAGTGCTCAAGCGATTGATGATACTGCCTCAGTTACTTTGGCTGCTATCCATTCAAAATCGAATGGTCTTCGTGCAAACAAAGATGGTGCTGCTGCACTAGGTGCTGCGTTTGCAGAGACATTAAAAGCTGCTGGTATAACAGCAATCGTTTTCGATCGCAATGGGTACCAATATCACGGTGTTATCGCTGCGTTTGGTGATGCTCTTCGTGCAAACGAAATTAAGTTCTAGGGGTCATGATGCAAATCAATAGAGAAGATTTTGAAGAATCAATCGTAAATATTGGTCGTGTGACCAAAGTTGTTAAAGGTGGTAGACGTTTCCGTTTTACTGCACTAATCGTTGTCGGTAACAAAAATGGTACTGTTGGATATGGTGTAGGTAAAGCGAAAGAGGTACCAGATGCTATTCGTAAAGCAGTTGATAATGCATTTAAAAACTTGACTACAGTTAAGATTAAAGGTACAACAATCGCTCACGATATCGAGTGCAAATATAACGCAAGCCGTGTTCTTTTGAAGCCAGCTTCAGAAGGTACGGGTGTTATCGCCGGTGGAGCTGCTCGTCCAGTTCTTGAGTTAGCGGGTATCAAAGATGTCTTGACTAAATCAATCGGTTCTAACAATCCAAATACTTTGGTACGTGCTACTATCGATGCACTATCAAAAATTAAAGGATAAGCTATGGCATTAGAAAACTTAACTCCTGCAGAGGGTTCTACAAAAAATAGAAAAAGAATAGGACGTGGTCACGCGTCTGGTACTGGTAAAACTTCTGGTAAAGGAAACAAAGGTCAAAAAGCACGCTCAGGTTACAATGAAAAACGTAACTTCGAGGGTGGACAACAACCTTTAGCTCGCCGTTTACCAAAAATTGGTTTTACTGTACAAAACCAAAAACCATATGTGATCAATGTTGAGCGTATTTCTGCTGTTGCAGAACTCGCAGAAATTACAATGGAAACAATCCGTTCAGTACATAAACTGGGCAAATCTGTTGTTAGAGTGAAACTTGTTGGTTCAACTGCTAAAGATTTAGCATCTAAAATCAAAGACGAAAACGTTTTAACTACAGGGAAATAACTGTGAATAAAAATCTCGTAAATAAGATCCTTATTACGGTTGGTTTTTTATTCATCTACCGCTTGCTGGCTTATGTGCCAGTACCCGGTGTTGATGCTTCTGTCATCGCCTCTTTCTTCAATACTCACAATAACGATGCTTTAGGACTTATGAATATGTTCAGCGGGAATGCTGTTGAACGTCTCTCTATTATTTCACTTGGGATTATGCCTTATATCACTGCTTCCATTATTATGGAGCTTTTAGCGGCTACTTTTCCAACACTTGCTCAAATGAAAAAAGAGCGTGATGGCATGGTGAAATATATGCAGATTATTCGTTATGC
>JAVHOA010000102.1:0-1793 GCA_036169815.1 Sulfurimonadaceae bacterium | reverse complement strand
TTTCTCTACTCTCCTTTTGGCATCTCATTGCTTCATAATGAATTTTCACAAAAGACAAAACTTAAAAACCTTCTCACTCTGTGTGGGACAGCTGATTTGAGCAGTGATATTGCAACCATCATAGAACTTTTTTCAAACAATCCAGAATCTGTAGGGATTTTAATCACCAAGAACTCCAAATATTTGGGATTTCTATCAGCGCGTGCCATTATTACGATTATGCATGAGCAAAATATCGTTTATGCACGAGACCAAAATCCTCTGACAAAGCTCCCTGGAAACAGTGCTATTGAGCGCTACATAGCAGATCTAAGTGATGCATGCTATATGCTTTGCTATTTTGATCTTGATAATTTTAAAGCCTACAATGATAACTACGGGTTTCGCAATGGAGATCGCGTCATTATGCTTTTTGCAGATATGATGCGAGAAAATCTAGGGGCAGATTTTTTTAGAGCGCACATCGGCGGAGATGATTTTTTTGCGGGCGTGGAGGTTTCTAGAAAAGAGCAGATGCAATATTTAAACACCATCAAAGCGCTCATCGCCAAATTTGCAGAGGATGTCAAAGCTTTTTATAGCAAAGAGGATATTCAAAGAGGTTATATTAAGGCAAAAGATAGAGAGGGAAATATGAAAAAGTTTGATCTCTTAAGCGTGAGCGCCTCTGTTGTCATCGTCAAACAAAAAGCAAAAAAAGATAGTGAAACCATCAACGCCATCCTTTCTTTACAAAAAAAGTGTGCAAAAAAAGAGAGCGAGAAAATCTGTATCAGTTCGTTGATTTAAAAATTTTGTCAATTCAAATGATATTTGTTAAAAATCATTAAAACTATTAGTAGTTCCTGCGGATTTTTGCTCTCTTGCTTACTATCTTCATCCTATCTTCATTTTTATTTATTATAGTTCTAATTGAGTTTACGCAATTTTGTAAAAAAGTTCATAAAACAGCTTGAAGCTTTCAAAATATCATTTTCACAGCTTCAGAATAGTTTTAAAAGGAACACAAAATATCTAGTGAATACTCGTAGTTTTAGAAAAAAACAAATCAAATTATAGGAGAAAGTCATGACAGTAAATTCAAATACGCCATTGTCTATCAACACTTTGGCCAATACTCAAAATATACAGCAACTCAATGCTGCAACTCAATCGATACGTTCAACGGACAGAGCTGAATTTAGTGAAACTGCTAAACAATTAGCACAAGGAAGTCAGCAAGTTCATAGTCAAAGCGGTGCGAGTGGTACTTGGACGCAACCACCAAGTATGGTATCACCAATGCTAAGCAATTTCGATACTTCAATCGCAAATTCCACAAATGATTTCCAGTCTTTATTGATGAAAACAATTTTATCGGCATATAATTCAACATCTCAGAGTAATTTAAGCAGTATAAGTTTAATGGCTTAGTTTGTATCTATTTGAGTTTGAAGCTTTTACTACTTTTTGCGAGGTTCAAATTGATTCGCATGATGAATATTTGGCAAAAAAACTCGCAAATGAGATTTACTGCAATACAAAAAGATTAGAGGAGCAATATAGCTATTTTAAAGAGAGCTCACAACTCTACAAAGTCAATCATAGAAATTCAAATAGCTTACATGTAAGCGATGAATTTGCGGGACTTTTGGAGTTGTCCATCTTTTATAGTCAAAAAACAGATGGAGCTTTTGATGTTGCAATGGCTGGAACTCTAAAAAACAACAGAGACGATACTCAAACACTTTATAAGTTTGCCTCCATAACATGCATAAGTATAAAATCAAATCTGCTTACATTTCATAATGATG
>JAVHOA010000101.1:0-32584 GCA_036169815.1 Sulfurimonadaceae bacterium | reverse complement strand
ACTCCCTGCTAAATGCAACCCATGATGCATTGATGGCTCAATCTGAGCTTACTAATGAGAGTGAATATATCTTTTTAAATCAATCAAATATGCCATTTTATAATCATGATATCATCGGCGTAAACTTTAGAAAAATCTTAAAGCAAAGCGGTGTAAAAGCCAGACCCCTGTATAATTTAAGACATACTTTTGCCTCTCAGATGATTAGCAAAGGGGCAGATATAACTTGGGTTTCTAAAATGCTTGGTCACAAAGATGTTTCAATCACACTCAAAATTTATACGAAATTTATTCAAGAAGATGATGAAACGAGATTGAAAAAAATCGCTCAAATGGACAAGTTTATGGACAAGTTTATGGTCAAGTTTGACAATAGCGATGAGAAGAATACCGATAAATAGGGGTTTATAAGGTGCAAATACGAGTTTATTATGAAGATACGGACGTTGGTGGGGTGGTGTTTTATGCGAACTATCTCAAATTTTGTGAGCGGGCTCGCAGTGAGGCTTTTTTTGCCAAAGGCTTGTCTCCTGTTTTAGAAAACGGGCATTTTGTTGTAAAAGATCTAAACGCTTCTTATCTCTCATCAGCGAAGCTTGGAGATCTCTTACATGTAAGGAATTCTTTGCGTGAAGTCAAAAGGGTTTCTTTTGAGCTCCATCAAGAGGTTTACAAAGAGGATGTAAAGATTTTTGAAATGGATATTACGCTTGTTTTTGTTGATTTTAACGGGAAAGTGAAGCGGTTTGATGCTCAAAATTTAGAGCTTTTGCATTCACTTTTCTTTTGATTTGTAGTTTACAAAGCTCGAAAATGAGGGTTGCACGAGAGTGATTGGGTAGAGAATCTGGTTGTTTACAATAGCCAAGGGATACTCTCTTGCTTCATGGGTGATATGGCTAAAAAAGAGGTCTGACCCGATGGTCGTGGCGTAGTTTATCCAGTCATAGGTGATGTCATTATTGAGCAAAAGGTTGGCATCTGTGATGGCAGTGTTGTCTTTTGTAATCGAGTTTGCGATAATCATATTGTTTCTATCATTATATTGTGTCATGGACAAAAGAAGCGGGTCGTAGTTAATCTGTGTAGAGAGGATATTTTTTTCTTTGACATTTAAAAGTGTCATTTGTGAGATGATAACTCCCGTTTTTACAACAGGTGTATTTGTGAGAAAAGATCCATGCTTTAACTTTCTATTTCTTAGCTGTTTTTTTACATTATTTGATTTATCAATCGTAAAAAGATAATTTTTTCCATGGCTTTTACTCTGGGCATATTCACTTAGTTTGTGGCTCACAGCAGATGCGTCTTTAAAGATGACAAGCGGAGTAGAAGCGTTTTTCAACAGTGTATCCACTTGCGCTTTATAGTCGATGCCACCAAAATAAAGGTGTGAGGATGATGAGGAAACTTCATTTTTATTGATAGTAGGAATAAAGATATTGATTTGCGGATCAAGAGCGATCAATTTTTCGACACCCTCTTTTGTCAGTACCGCAATAGCATAAGAAAATCCCTCATTTTTTATCTCTTGCAATGCTTGAGATAAGCGCTCATTCTCTTGGGTTTGGATATCGAAAGTTTTTATCTCAAAAGGGATTTGTTTGCTGAACATATAGGCAAAAACCGCATTGGTTGTAGAGCTTGCATAACGTCCAATAATCTGCGAGGGAAGAATGATTGCGATTTTGAGTTTCTCTTGCGCACTCACTTGCTCTTGCACCTGTTGTGCCGCACCTGTATCGCCTTTTTTAACACGCTCTATGTGAATTCCAAAAGGAGTTTCGTAAGCAAAGAGTGGCAGCGCGAAGAGAGAAGCAAGGAGAAGTTTTTTTAGTTTCATAATAGGCTCTTTATTATTTTAAGATCGTTGAGTGTTTCAATTTTTAAAGAGGGATTTCTCAGTAAAAACTGTGGATGATAAATCGGGACAAGTTTATACGCTTTAAAATCCAGAATATGGCCTCGCACTTGTGCAAATTCCTCTTTTGTTTGGGAGAAAAGATTGTAAGTATCTTCGCCTAAAACCATAATAACTTTGGGTTGTATCAACTCGATTTGGCGTAGAAGATAGGGTTTGCAACTCGTGTATTCAGATTCGGAGGGTTTGTTGGATTCGAGTGGTTTACACTTGATGGCATGCGTGTAAAAAACATCTTCAACACTCAGTTTTAAGACATTTTCTACCATTTTTCTTAGAGAATTTCCCGCTCTTCCTGCATAGTAGCTTCCAGATTCATCTTCGCTTCCTGAAACAACAGCATCCACAATCATAAGAGCTGCATCTTTGTTGCCATAACCGCTCATACTTTGTTTTCTTGATTTGCTTAAATCACACAGATGGCAACTTGAGATGCTTACATGTAAGCCTTCAAGATTATCGCTTAGTGCATCAGGAGTTTTTTCGTTAATATTTAGAAGTTCTGTGTATTCAAAACCCAAAGCTTTGAGGCGATAGAGATTTTGCAATATAACAAGGTTTTGATAGGATTTCAAGGAGATTTCTAACCTTCTTTAAAAGATTGCGTAGTATAGTTGAAGCGGTGTTAAAGAGAGATAAAATGGTTCTAAAATATGCCTACATGTAAGCAGATTTTAGCTTTTTATAATCCAATATTTGAATAAATCCTTCGCTTTTTTCTATGATTTTCTCTTTTTTTAATTTTGAAATATTTCTAGAAACTGTTTCTGGAGCGATATTTAAAAGTGAAGCAATCTTGACCTGCGTAATCGTTCGTAAAATGGCCTCATTCTCATACAAAAACTTGGCTATTTTCGTGTAACTATCAGCTGTGATAGAGTAGTTAATAAAGCTCTCAAGTGCTTTGATCTTTTTTGTGAGTGACTTGATAAAAACCATGGCAATCTCACTTTTGCTTAAAAAAAGCGCTTTAAATTTTTTATAATCTATCAAATAAATAACACTGTCTGATTCAAAAGCGCATGAAGCAGGGTAGGGAGATTCTTCAAAATTAGCGATTTCTGCTATGAGATTTGGAGCGCAAAGATGGTGTAAAACAACTTCATTTTCTTTAAAATCATGTTTATAAAGCTTCACAATGCCACTGCTGAGAAGATGTAAAAAGCGGGGTTCATCTTTTGCATAAAAAAGTATTTCTCCTTTTTTATACTCTTTTTTAATTGTGATATTTTGAAGCGCTTTGAGCTCCTTTTCATTTAAAGAAGTGAAAAACCAAAACTCTTCTAAACGCATTTGTATCTCATTTCTTGACGGACGTCAATCTTTTTGTGAGTATTGTATGTAAAAATACAAAAAAAAGGAAGTTCCTATGACAATCAAGGATTTTATGACACAAAACCACAGAGACTGTGACCAGCTTGAAGCACTTGCTGAAGAGGCTATGGATAGCAAAGATTTTGACTCTGCTCAAAAAAAATATGAGGATTTTAAAGAGGAAACGCTCAAACATTTTCTTATGGAAGAGGAGTATCTCTTTGTTTTGTTTGAAGAAAAAAGTGGCATGACGCAAGGTCCAACACAAATAATGCGCATGGAACATGCACAAGCGAGAATGCTTTTTTTAAAACTCGATGAAGCGATGGGCCAAAAAGAGAGCGACAGATTTTTTTCACTGAGTGAATCGATGATGCTTTTACTCCAACAGCACAATGCAAAAGAGGAACAGATGCTATATCCTATGATACAAGCCCATTTAAACGATGATAACGACACGATAGTAGAGAGGTTGAGATTATGGCAAATAAAGTGATACGCCTTGATGTGAGTGAGCTAGAGGCGCCTCATCCACTTTTAAAAGGAGTGGAAGCGATGAAAAATCTAAAAGATGGTGAAGTTTTAGTTTTTATTCATAGAATGTTTCCTTGTAAACTTCAAGAACAAGTCGATGCGCTTGGATTGCAATGGGAGATTCTCAAAAACGAGGAGAACTATTTTGAAATGAAGATTACAAAATCATGAATGGACTCTCACTTAAACAAGCGCCGCCCTACAAAATCCCACTCTTTTTTTATATGGCGGCGGCCAACTATCTTCTTTTGTTTTCAGTAGCCATCGCAATGTACGGCGGCAATATCAGTGATAGATATTTTCATGAAGCCATTGGCATAACACACCTTTTTACTCTTGGATTTATTATGAATATCATCTTTGGAACGTTGTTTCAGATGATGCCTGTTATCATCGGCGAGGCGTATAGAGATGTTGCATTGAGAGCTAAAATTTTGCTTTTCACCTTTAATAGTGGCATTGGCAGTTTTATGGGGTATTTTTTATTTGATATTACCATTTGCATCATTGTAAGTGGTGTACTTCTTGGCACCTCTGTACTCTTTTTTGGTTTTTACTCTTTGGCTACGATTATGAGAACCAAAGAGAAAAATGAGGTCGTGAGAACTTTTATCGGGTCCTTTTTCTTTATGATTGTAGGGAGTGTGCTGGGGGTACTGGCGCTTTTGCAAAAGGACGGTTTCTTTGGCGGCTATCGATTTGGAGATGTTCATATTGTAGTGATGCTTTTTGGTGTTGTATTTCTGCTCTCTTGCGCAGTTGTTTTTAAGATAATTCCTATGTTTTATGTGAGCAAAAAGTTTGCTTTGAAGATACAAAAAGGCTTACATGTAAGCGTTTCTTTGATCTTACTTTTTTTGACAATCTCTCTTTTGTTGGAGATAGAACTGTGGAGCAACTTCTTACAAATAGCTTTAGCCTTGCTAGTGATGGGTTTTGGAATCTATACAGTCAAACTTTTAAAAGAGAGAAAAAGAGCCAGAAATGATCTGAGTGTAAACTTTTTTTATTTTGCAAATATCAATTTGGCAGTTGGCGGTTTAGTGTGGATAACGAGTATCACTTTTGACTTACAACTCCAATTTTTACTTGGAGCTATTTTTGGCATAGGATTTGTTTATTCGCTTATCAACGGGATGCTTTATAAAATTATTCCATTTTTAACATGGTTTCATCTGAGTTCAAAATCTATTTTTGAAGCAGAGATGGGTGCGGTACTTGCACCAAAAATTATGAAGCGTCAGTTTTATATCTTTCTTGCAAGTTATGTTGCATTAATTATTGCATGTTTGTGGCAACCGTTCGTTGTTTTTTTTGCGCTACTATTTTTCACTTCCTCTTTTTTCCTGTTTTTTAACATTCTAAGCGGGTATCGATACCATGCGAATTTGATGGCTAAAGTAGTGAAAAATGGATCAAACTAAATACGAGAGTGAAGCTGAAATTTTACGAAGCTTCATAAAAATCTATTGTGATGGACAAGGACATCAAAATCAACAGATAAAAAGCTTTCCATGTAAGGCTTCAGAAGAGAGACTTTGCCAAGAGTGCCAAGTATTGTTGCAATATTCGCTTGAGAGATTGCAAGCATGTAGCTATGCAGAGAAACCAAGATGTAGAAAATGTGCAACACCTTGCTATGGAAAAAAAGAGTGGAAATCATTGGCAAAGATTATGCGCTATAGCGGTTTGCAAGTGGGTGTATTAAGGGTTAAAAAAATGATTTATAGTGCTTTTCAAAAAGATAAGTAAAAGCAATTTCTTTATAAATTATAAATAAATAGTATTAATGTAAAAGAATGCATAAATTTGTCTATAAACTAATCTTCTTTTAATAATTAAGAGCTTATAATTGCGCCGTAAAATTGAATTATCTCGAAAAGAGATTACATAAAGGACAACCACATGAAATACCTATTACCACTTGCAATCGCTCTAGTATTTGCTGCATGTAATAATGCTAAAAAAGCTGACGCTAATGAAACTAACGCAACTGCACCAGTTGAAATGAACGCTACAGAAGCTAACACTACTGCACCAGTTGAAATGAACGCTACAGAAGCTAACACTACTGAAGCTAACACAACTGCTGAATAATTTCTAACTTTAGAGATTAGCTCTTTCTAAGGTAACTTAGAAAGAGAGTCTTTTTCCTCTTTTTAAAAATCCCACTAAAACTTCATAAGAAAATCATAAATAAATCATTTTATTACAAAAAATAAAAGTAAATAAGCCTTTTATAAAAGAAAGCTTTCTTTCATTATTGTGGCTGTTGTATCGAGATCAAACTGCTGATTACAAAAAAGATGATTTGCAAGAACGCCTTGATATAAAAGCATATCCGCTCCATCTTTACAAATAATACCTCTCTCTTTTGCAAGCTTTAAAAAAGGCGTTACTTTGCCATAGATGGCATCCGCAACAAAAGATGTACGCGACAAAATCTCTTCGATAAGAGGCTTTGGAGTAGGGGTGAGCTCATCTTTTAAACCCGCACTCGTTGTATTGACAACAAGATCATAACGCTTGCATGTAAAGTTTTCCCAAGTATTACATGGAAGCCCTAAATCTTCAAAATAGTTGAGTCTTTGCGCACTTCTATTTAAAATTGTAACTTTATATCCATCTTGTAAAAATCGGTTTGCAAGTGCTTTTGCCGTGCCGCCAGCTCCAAGGATTAAAACGGTTTGAATCGCACCAAAAGGCTTTATGGCCTCTATAAAACCATCAGCATCAGTGTTGTAACCTATTATTTTGCCATCTTCCAAGAGGATGGTATTGACAACTCCAATAGTTCTTGCAAAGCCTCTTACTTCATCGCAAGCATCATAGGCAGCCTCTTTATGCGGAATCGTAATATTGGCGCCACTAAGTGCTAAAGATAAAAACGTTTTTTTTAGTTGCGAGCCATCCGTGAGATGTATTCTTGTATAACAAGCATCGAAATGGAGCGTTTTAAAAAGATAGTTATGCATTAAAGGAGAGCGAGAGTGAGAGACTGGATCTCCAAAAATAGCAAAGAGTTTTGACATTAGTCGAGGTCTTTGAGCGAGCTCACAAGTGCTCCGAGCTTATTAGTGACTTCAAGGTATTCAAGCTCATTGACAGAGTCGGCTACAATGCCAGCACCAGCTTGTAAAATAACTCTATCTGGCTTCACCATGGCGGTGCGAATCGTGATTGCACTGTCCATATTGCCATCAAATCCAAAGTAGCCTATGCTACCACTGTAGAAACCACGTTTTAAACCCTCATACTCCGCAATGAGCTCCATGGCACGTATCTTTGGTGCTCCAGTCATCGTACCAGCTGTAAAAGTTGCCATAAAAAGATCAAACATATCTTTGTCATCTCGCAATCTTGCCGTGACATCTGAGACGATATGCATCACATGAGAAAATCGTTCAATATGCATCATATTTTCCACTTCCACACTAGCAGTACGTGCAACTCGTCCTACATCATTGCGTCCAAGATCGATAAGCATAAGGTGCTCTGAAAGCTCTTTGGGATCAGCAAGGAGTTCAGCCTCAAGCTCTTTATCTCTTTGTTTGGTATCTCCTCGTTTTCTTGTCCCAGCAATTGGTCGAAGCAAAATCTCTCCATCACTGAGGCGCACCATAACTTCTGGTGAACTACCAACGATATTAAAATCCTCATACTCCATTAAAAACATATAGGGAGAGGGATTTTTAGCGCGTAAAATACGGTAAAAGCTAAAAGGATCAACAGCAATTTTTCTCGTAAATCTATTTGTCATAAGGATTTGAAAAACATCACCACTTTTAATCATCTCTTTTGATTTTGCGACCATTTCAAAAAACTGCTCTTTGCTAAAAGCAAAAGATCCCGCATCATCTCCAATATTACTTACCATCGGTACATATGCATACGAGTCTTTTAAGCTCTCTTCTAGCTCTTGAAATCTATTCTTCATCTCTTGAGTAACAGAAATTAAAGAGATTTTATTATTTTTATGTGAATAGGCAACAACAAGTTTTGGGAGGATTAAGTCAAGATCTGGAGTGTGCAGTTCATCATGAAGTGTACTCATCATGTTTTGTAATTTTGGCTCAAAAACTTTTACCATATCATAGCCGATATAGCCAATAAAACCATCAACATACCCAATATCAAGCTTCTTACATGTAGCCTTATAAAGTGTTGTGTCAATATGTTTGTAATACTCTTTTAAAAAGGCAAAAGGGGAGATTTCACTAATCTCTTTTTCACCTTTGGCATTGGTATAGATTGTGACATTCTCTTTGTATTGGACCCGCTCACGAGCACCTATTATGATGAAACTATAGTTGCCTTCACTTTGTCCAGCGCTTTCAAAAAGAAAAGTTATCTCATTTTTAAAGATGGATTTTAGCTTATGATACACCGCAATGGGTGCAAATTGGTCAAGAGTAAATTGGGTATGATGTATCAATTTGAAGCCTTTACACTACTATTTTTTTGTTATAAAAGCGCCAGATTCGACATTTTTACGAAGTGATTTGAGCGCTTCTCTTGCGTCGGCTTCATTTTTAAATGGACCAACCATTATTTTATTTACATCTCCAACTTTTGGTGATTCATAGTTGTATCCAAGGTTTTTTATAGAAGAAAAATACTTTTCACTTGGTGTGTTTTTTGTAAATGAACCCACCTGCACATAGTAAGTTGGCGTTGTTGCTTTACTTGGCGTTGTTGCTTTTACTAAAGTTTTCTCCTCTTTTTTAAACAAAGATTCTTTTTTAGGAGCGCTTTCTTTTTTAAATAAAGAATCTTTTCTTGCTAGAGACTCCTTTTTGGCAGCAGGCTCTGTTTTTACACCGATGCTTTTTCTTTTAACACTCTCTTTTTTAGCAATTTTTTCAGTTTTGAGGATTGGTTCTTGTTTAGCGACATTTTGGTGTTTTGTGAGTGGAGCAGTTTGTTTTTCAACAGGTATCGTAGGTTTTTTTTCCTCTTGTTGCGCAACTGCTGGAGCTTCAACTGGTGTCTGCTCCTTTGATAAGCTTTCTTGTTTGAGCTTTTGTGCAATTTTGTCAAGCTCATCATCACCTTTTTGATTCTCTTTGACTATTTCAACAGGCTGAAAAAGCGGAGCATCTCCTTGATTTTCATCACTTGACTGAACATTTGGTGATTGGGGAGGAAGATTTGTTTTTGCGGCTTGTTGTGCTTGAGGAAGATTGTCTGCACTATTTGAAACTGAGCCTTTCATAATCATAACAACTACAATAAGAATCACAGCAAGGACCCCAACAGCAAGAACTATTTTTTTATTTGAACCGATAGAATTGTTGTTTCTGTTAAGGATGATATCGTTTAATTCGTTTCTTTCTTGCATTATAAATCCTTTGCTTACATATGTTTTGACCATGACGCACCACGCTCTTTTGCGTAGAGTTCGTATGGTAGAGTTAAGATATTGTACTCAGTTGGCAATTCATCAGTTGGAAACATTTTCCATTGTTTTGGCTGTTTTGCAGCGAGTTTCATAGAGATCATCTTCCCAAGTTGAATCGCTTCTTGCAAAGTTGTATGCCCTTTGTGCACATATACATGTAGATGCCCATCCGTCTTTGAATTAAAAGCAGTAAAATTGATATACCCCTCTTCACGTAAGAGAAGTTGTGCCCTATGGTAGAAACGCTCAGGATCGCGGCCATTATAATCTATGACAATATTTTCCACAATCCCTTTTGCATCAATAAGCGAATGTGCAATAGTAATCTCGCCTTTGAGATGCTGGTTAATGACAGATTGGGTAAGAGTTTTATTGATTTTCTCAAATTTATTGAACAAAGTTCTCCCCTTAAAACTTATTTTATCAACCACGCTATCACTTTTTTGCCAATAATGCGTAGTAACCATTTTAATAAGTTTTAAGTCCATCGCTGTCATATTTTATCCTTATGTTTTATTTGCTAAATTAGTATGTTGGTTGGTTATAGATTACAAAATTTTGTGCTAATGCTTGCAATTCTGCTTTAATTTGGGCTTGGCGTACTTCATTTGTAATGTCATCTAAAACATCGGCAATACGATTTGCTATGAGGTCAAACTCTTTCTCTTTCATCCCGCGAGAGGTAAGAGCAGGGCTTCCTATACGAATTCCTGAAGTTACAAATGGGCTTCTCGTTTCCCCTGGAACTGTGTTTTTATTGACCGTGATACCAGCATGTCCAAGCGCAGCATCTGCATCTTTTCCACTGAAATCGTTGTTGATAAAACTTACAAGTACAAGGTGATTGTCTGTTCCACCACTCACAACATCATACCCACGTTTCATCAAAACATCAGCAAGAACGGCAGCATTTTTTTTCACTTGTTTTGCGTATTCTTTCCATGCCGGGGAAAGGTTATATTTAAATCCTACTGCTTTTGCAGCAATAACATGGACAAGTGGCCCGCCTTGAAGACCTGGAAAAATAGCAGAGTTAATTTTTTTAGCAATCTCTTCATCATTACATAAAATCATCCCGCCGCGTGGACCCGCTAGCGTTTTGTGTGTCGTAGTTGTCACAACATCTGCATAAGGAAATGGACTTGGATGCTCACCAGCGGCTACTAAACCAGCGATATGCGCGATATCGGCAAAGAGAATTGCTCCAACAGCATCTGCAATTTCGCGGAATTTTTTAAAGTCAATTTCGCGAGCATACGCTGAAGCGCCACAAACAATTATTTTTGGTTGCGTTATTTTTGCAATATCCATAACTCTGTCATAATTGATACGTCCATCAAGCTCAACACCATAAGTAAATGAGTGGTAGTTTTTGCCAGAAAAACTTGGTTTGCTTCCATGTGTCAAGTGCCCGCCATGGCTGAGATCCATACCGAGTATTTTATCGCCAGCTTGGATAAGTGCTGCATATACGGCGCCGTTTGCTTGGCTTCCAGAGTGTGGTTGCACATTTGCATACTTACATCCAAAAAGCTCACATGCTCTGTCAATTGCTAATTGTTCAACACCATCAGCATATTCACATCCGCCATAATAGCGTTTTGCAGGGTAGCCTTCAGCATATTTGTTTGTAAAAACACTTCCCATCGCTTCCATAACCGCAGGCAAAGTGAAGTTTTCACTTGCAATCATCTCTAAGTGGTCAGTTTGACGCACTAATTCTTTTTGACATAATTCGTAAATATCGTTATCAAACTCTTGTAAAAAACTCATTTTTCTTCCTTTTTGTGATTTAAATTTAGTTTAATTCTTCTTCGTGTGACTCTTTACTCTCGCCACCAAGCGGTTTCATAGCTGGAAATAAAAGCACATCGCGAATCGAGTGTTCATTTGTCAGCAACATAACAAGTCTATCAATCCCTATTCCCTGACCCGCAGTAGGAGCCATTCCATAACTGAGTGCATTGACAAAATCAACATCCATCTCATGCGCTTCATCATCTCCGGCATCTTTTGCGCTCATTTGTCCCTCAAAGCGAGCGAGCTGATCTACTGGATCGTTCAACTCACTAAAGGCATTTGCAATCTCGCGACCTGCAATAAAAAGTTCAAAGCGCTCAGTAATCTCTGGAAATTCATCACTTCTACGAGCTAGTGGAGAGATATCGACAGGATACTCTGTGATAAATGTTGGATTGATTAGCTTTGCTTCAACAAACTCATCAAAAAGCTCACCTTGGAGTTGTCCAAGTGTCATATTTGGTTTTGCTTCAAGTTTATTTGCATGCAAAAATTCTAAAATTTTCTCTTTATCATTCACAATTTCTGCTGGAACACCGCCGATTTCACTTAGAGAGGTGAGAAGTGGAATCTCTTTGAAATCTGCAAAATCAACCTCATAATCCCCATATGGTAAAAGAGTAGGGAGGTTAAGATGATCAAAAAGATACTCAAAATACTCTTTTGTAATAATGATGAGATCTTTGTAAGTTTTATAGGCCCAATAAAATTCGATAGAGGTAAATTCAGGATTGTGCGTTGCATCCATTCCCTCATTTCTAAAGTTACGGTTAATCTCAAAAACCGCTTCAAACCCACCGACAATAAGACGTTTAAGGTAGAGTTCAGGAGCAATTCGAAGATATCTATCGACTCCAAGTGCATTATGATGTGTTACAAAAGGTTTTGCATTGGCTCCACCAGCGATAGGGTGCATCATTGGTGTTTCAACCTCTAAAAACCCTTTTTCTTCAAAAAACTTTCTTGTTAAAGAGATGATTTTTGAACGAGTTTGGAAAGTTTTTCTCACTTCTGCGTTCATAATTAAGTCAAGATATCGTTGGCGGTATCTGATCTCTTTATCTGTGACACCGTGAAATTTTTCAGGCAGTGGAGCAATTGCTTTTGTTAAGAGCTTTAAACTGCTTACATGTAAGGAAAGTTCGCCATGATTTGTTACAAATGGAAACCCGCTTACTTCTATAATATCGCCAACCTCGATGAGTTTTTTGAAAACATCGTTGTAAAAATCCTCTGGCAAGTTATCTCGTGTTACATAGATTTGTAACATACCACTTTCATCTTCAATTTTTAAAAAGCTAGCTTTACCCATAATACGAAAAAATTTGATACGTCCACTTAAAATGTAGTTTCTATTTTCATCCCGTTTGTTTTCAAGATGCTCAATATCCGAATTTACATTCATATATTTGGATATGGTTGTGTTTCTATTGCAATGGTTTGCATACGGGTTGAACCCTAGTGCTTTGAGTTGATTTGCTTTTTCGATGCGTAATTGAATATATTTGTTATTAAATGGCAATTATTTTTCCTTTATAAATTTATTTTTTGGCAATTTTTACAAAGACCATAAATCTGCATCGAATGTTCGGTCATTTTAAACCCGAGCTGATCACAGATACTATGCTGTCTTTTTTCTATTTCATCATCTACAAACTCAGTTATGAGACCACAACTTGTACAAATCATATGATCGTGATGCTCTTTAGCACCAAGCTCATATTTTTTTCCTTGCGCACCAAATGAAAGCGAAGTGACGATATCAGACTCTTCTAAAAGCGTCAAGGTGCGGTATATTGTTGCAATCCCCGTGTTGAGCTGTGGATATTTTTTTTGAATCAGTTGGTAGAGTGCTTCAGGTGTCAAATGTTCATCAGAGTTATATAAAGTCTCTAAAATAAGTTCTCTTTGTATTGTAAATTTAAGATTATTTTTTTTGAGAAGCTCTTTAAAATCACTGAGCAAATTATTGTATTTGACCGTTCTTTCGGTGAAATTTGTGGACATCGGCATTTTTAATCGACTCTCTTTTTGATATTTTCAGTGATAGATTTATGTACTTTTTCCTTTACGGATCTTTCCATTTTATCTTCTATCTCTTTTCTTGATGCCGTTGTATTAGTCTCATTCGTTTCATTCGTTGCATTTATCTCATTTTGCAATTGCGTGGTGTCCATTTTCATAATATAAGCACCAGTCGAAACCAAAATAGGGAATAAAAAGCTTTGCTCCATTGTTGATTGCATATTTGTTTTGACAATTTTAATATTGAAAAAAGCGTATGTCACAACCGATGCAATAAGGAAAAACTTCCCAGACCCAACTAAAAAGCCCATACCTTTATCAATGGAACCCAAACCGCTCACAGAGCTAAGCTTTTTAAATGTAAGGCCAACGCTAACCATCATAATCCAAAAAATTCCAAGCGTCAAGACAAACCCTGTAAAATTTACCGCGGCTTGTGTTTCAAAATGAAAAATAACATTGCTCAGTAGCTCTCCAAAAGAGGTTCCAAAGCGTGATGCAACAAAAACACCCCCGATAATTCCAACTAAACCAAACAACTCTCGAAAAAATCCATTCAAAACTCCTTTTAAACCAAGAAGAAGAACAACGATTCCAATTACAACATCAAAATAACTCATCTTTATTCTATGCTCACAATCTATTTTAATTCTATTTTAGTATCGTCGTCATTATACATTTTAAAGTATAAAAAATATCTTTTTGTTTTGATTCAAGTGGCAATCAGAGCTATTTTAGGTAGTTTTTAGTAAAATCACGCAATTTATTATAAAAAATCAAATGATTACATGGGGATTGCAATATGAGTGAATGGAACAGATTAAGCTGGAGAGAGAAACCTATCTTGCAGCAACCAACATATCCAAATCAAGAAGAATTAAAAAATGTCTTAAATGAGTTAAAAAATTTCCCTCCGCTCGTTTTTGCAGGAGAAGCTCGCTCACTCAAAGAACAACTCGCTGAAGTTGCACATGGACGTGCATTTTTACTTCAAGGTGGAGATTGTGCCGAGAGCTTTTCAGAATTTCATGCACAAAATATCAGAGATACTTTCAAAGTCATTCTTCAAATGGCAGTTGTTATGACCTATGCTGGTGGCGTGCCTGTGGTAAAAGTTGGTCGCTTAGGTGGGCAGTTTGCAAAACCTCGTTCAAGTGATTATGAAACGATTGGTGAACTTACGCTTGATTCTTATCGAGGAGATATTATCAATGGTGTTGATTTTACAGCACAGGCTCGTGTTCCTGATCCTCAAAGAATGGTTAAAGCTTATAACCAATCCGCTGCGACTTTGAACCTTTTGCGCGCATTTGCATCGGGTGGTTTGGCAGATTTGCATCAAATCCATAAGTGGACACTTGATTTCGCACATAAAAGTGAGATCAGCCAAAAATTTGAAGATATGGCAGAAGATATTGGAAAATCTTTAAAATTTATGGAAGCATGCGGGATTAATTCTAAAACATACAGAACGCTGAGAGAAACAGATTTCTTCACCTCTCATGAAGCGCTTTTGCTCCCTTATGAAGAAGCGTTTACGAGACAAGACTCTTTAACTGGAGAATGGTATGACACCTCTGCGCACATGCTTTGGATTGGGGATAGAACGCGCCAATTGGATGGCGCACATGTAGAGTATATGCGAGGGATCAAAAATCCAATCGGTATTAAAGCTGGTCCGTCAATGGATCCAGATGATCTTGTTCGTCTTGTAGAAACACTCAATCCAAGCAATGAAGCTGGACGTTTAAATATAATTGTACGTATGGGTGCTGATAAAGTAGGTGATGGGATGCCAAAGCTAATTCGTGCGATTGAAAAAGAGGGAATGAAAGTTGTTTGGAGTTGTGATCCGATGCATGGAAACACGATTAAATCATCAAATAACTTTAAAACGCGTCCAGTTGATTCTGTTTTGACTGAAATGAAACAGTTTTTCCAAGTGCACAAAGCTGAGGGAACATTCGCAGGCGGTGTTCATTTGGAGATGACGGGAAAAAATGTTACAGAGTGTATCGGTGGTTCTTTTGTAGTCACTGAAGAGGATTTAAGTTCTCGTTACCATACACACTGTGATCCGCGTCTCAACGCAGATCAAGCACTAGAACTTGCATTTTTAATTGCAGATACTTTAAAAGAGGCTCAAAACTAAGAGCCTTCTTTTCTTCTATTTTTTAAAGCCCCTCAATCATTTTTATAAGCTCTTCAGGACGATTTGAATAAGCAATAGCATTCTCTTTGGAAATAATCTTTTTTCTTAAAAAATCGATAATCTCTTGCGATTGCGTTGTCATATTTGTTCCCTGCTGATTTAACTGCATTTGCGAATAGAGTTGATGCACTTTATCTTCGCGTATCAAGTTTGCAATCGCTGGATTTGTCACTAAAAGTTCTTGTGCAGCAATACGTCCACCACCAATTCTAGGAATCAAAGCTTGAGAAACAATTGCGATCAAAGAGGTTGAAATCTGCGCACGGATTTGCGGTTGTTCCTCCCCGCTAAATACGTCAATAATACGATTGATGGTTCCAGGTGCAGAGTTTGTATGGAGTGTTCCAAAAACCAAGTGACCTGTTTCTGCGGCTGTTAGGGCTGCTGAGATTGTTTCTTTGTCACGCATCTCCCCGATAAGGATAACATCTGGATCTTGACGCAGGGCGTATTTTAAAGCTGTATGAAATCCATTGGTATCGGTTCCGACATTACGTTGAGAAAAAAGACATTTTTTATTTTTATGGACAAACTCGACGGGATCTTCGACGGTTATAATATGTTTTTTTTCTGTTTCATTGATCTCGTTGAGCATGGCTGCAAGCGTTGTTGATTTTCCGCTTCCTGTTGGTCCTGTCACTAAAATAAGACCTTTCTCACGTTTAATAAGCTCTTTAAAAACTTTTTTAGCGTTGAGATCATCAAGTGAGGGTATTTCCGTCGGAATAATACGAAATGCACAGGCAATATCGCCCATAGTTTTATAGTAGTTACAACGAAAACGGCCAACATCAGGAATCATAATCGCAAAATCAAGTTCATTAAACTCCTCAAAATCTTTTTTCTGTTTTTCAGATATCAAAGCATACGCCATATCTGTAATCATATCGCCATCTAAGACGGGCAGATTTAGGGGAACGAGTCTTCCATCTCTTCTGATTTGAGGCTCTGCATGTGAGACAAGGTGTAAGTCCGAAGCCTTATACGCAACAACACTTTTTAAAAGTTTTTTGATATCTAATTTTTGAAATTCTTCACTCATAATAGCTCCATTTCATATTGATTTTGGTTGTAGCCGACAATTATACCATTGTCGTATTGGATTATTGGTCGTTTGATAAGGAGATTTTCTTTACAGAGCCAATCTATTTTTTCCTTATCTGTGAGGTTGAAGGCTTTGAGATTGCAAGTTTTGTAAGTAGTACTTTTCGCATTGAAGATTTTTTCTAAACTTGTGCATTTGAGCCATGTGTCAATCTCAATACAAGTGGCACTTTGCTCTTTGAAATCTCTAAAAGTGTGCTCAATGTTGTGCTCTTTTAAAAACTTGAGGGCTTTTTTAACGCTGTCACAATTTTTTATTCCATGGACAATAATCACAAACTTACTCTATAATTTTTGGCACTATAAAGAAGTGATCTGCCGATTGTGGTGCATTTTTGATAATCGCATCATTGATACTACGATCACAGTTTTCAATATCTTCACGTGCAAAAGTTGCTTGCTCATTCATAGAAAATTTATCATCAACATTGTCTGTGTTGAGTTCTGCGAGATTATCCACAAAAGAAACGATTTCAGAGAGTTGCGCGATAATCTCCTCTCTTTTATCTTCTGCTATTTGTAAATATGATAGTTTTTCTAAACGTGATAAAAGTGTGTTATCTACTTTCATTGAATAAATCCTTGTTTTTGTTTGAACAAGATTGTAACAAAAAAAATCTATTTCACAAAACTTTAACAATCTATTTGCTATTATTGCCACCTATTTAGAAATATGGAGATCCTTTTTGAGTTTCAAAGATAATATAACGATGGTTAAAGATGAGTTAAATGCCGAAGAGAAGTTTTTTGAAAATGCAATAAAAACTGAGCGCTTTTTTCATAAATATAAAAAACAGTTGATTGGTTTTGTAATTGTTGTAGTGCTGGCTGTGGGTGTAAATGCAGTGGTTGCATACACAAAAAGTGCCAATGCAGAGGCTTCTAACGCAGCACTCTTAAAATTGAATGCAGATAGCCAAGATCAAGAAGCCTTAGCTATTTTAAAAGAGAAAAATCCAGAACTTTATGATCTTTATAGTTACTCGCAAGCACTTAAAAATGGTGACGTTAAAACACTTGAATTACTTAAATCATCCAAAGCTCCTGCGGTATCTGATCTTGCAAGCTATAACCTTGCCTCTTTAAAAAGTGATTTAAACGGCTTAAATACTTATGCAAATGGTGAAGATGCCATTAATAAAGATATGGCATTGATTCAAAGTGCTGTTTTATTGATGGAAAAAAACAAGATAGAGGAAGCTTCGAGAAAATTGGCATCTATCTCTTCAAACTCTCCTGTTTATGGTGTTGCGAAGTCTCTTATGCATTATGGTGTGAAATAATCGTGAAGCTTTTATTTTCTCTTGGTTTGCTTGTTACATTAGTGGTTTTTAGTGGCTGTGGTACAAAAAAAGTGTTCCAACCACAAAGCGATAAAATTGTAGGTTCTTGGCCGGAGCAATCTGAACTCAACAGTTCACTTTTTGATGTGAGTGCAAATGCAGCGCTTTTAAAAGATGGAACTATTCTCTCTCATGATGCACTTCTTGGCTTACATGTAAGCACGAAAAATGAGCGTTTAGTCGCTGCAGATAAAGAGTGGATTGTTACAACGCAGATCGATGGAAACACAACACTGATTTCACGCAACGATTTTACAAAAAAAGAGTTTTTTGATTTGAAAAAAACTGTGGCAGCTGCGAGCGTACAAGATGATATCCTTGCAGTTGTTTTTGCAAGTAATGAGCTTGCTCTGTATTCTGTAAAAACAAAAGAGATTCTTTTTCACAGCGAGGGGAACACTCCTTTGGCAGTGGACGCAAAAATTGTAAATCCCTATTTTTTAGATGATTTAGTCTTGTTTTTAACCTTAGATGGAAAGATTGTAATCGTCAATGCTAAAGAGAAAAAGATTTTGCGCTCACTGATTATTAGCAGTGCTGAGAAGTTTAATAACGTCATTGCCTTTAATGTTGCTGGTGACAATCTCATCGCAGCCACAGCAACTGAGATACTCTCTTTAGCGGATAAAGATTTACGTGCTGCTTACGAGATACGCAATATGGTGTATGATAAGAAAGATGAGATATACATCGCTACAAAGCAGGGTGAAATTTTTAATCTTACAACAACTTTGCAACTCAAATCAAAAGCAAAGTTTCCTTTTGCACACTTTTTAGGGATGATAACAGCGGATGATAAAATCTATATCTTGGAAAAAGAGGGCTATATTATCGCTTTAGAAAAAGATTTAAAATCCTATAAAGTTTATAAAGCAAATATCGATAGTGATGGCTACGTGTATGTTGGCGACAAAGCTTTTTATGTAAATGATGAGTCATTTATTGTAAAAAAATAGTTGCATGTCTAATGAACTAGAGGCTTTTTTTGAGTATATTACTGTTACAAAAGCCTTAAGTAAACGAACCATAACAGCTTATAGAAGTGATCTTTCTCAAATTGAGAAGAATCTTCATAAAAATCTTATAAACCTCGATTCTCACGAAGTGCTAGAGCAGTTGATGCACTACGCCAACAAACGCACCTTAAATCGCAAACTCTCCTCAGTGAATGCTTTTTTTGATTTTTGCTATAAAAGCCAATTTGTAGAGAATAAAAATCACTTCAAACTCTCCAAAGTTCCTAAAAATCTTCCTAAATTTCTCTCTTTTTTAGAGGTTAAAAATGGTTTGTCTTTGATTGATCGCTCATCGTGGCTCGGACTACGTGATTATGCGCTTGTTCTTTTTTTGTATGCGAGTGGAACGAGAATCAGTGAATGCTTGGATCTCAAACGCAGTGATATTGAGGGAGAATGGTTACATGTAAGGCATGGAAAAGGGGAAAAAGAGCGTATCGTTCCTTTGGCAAAAGTCGCTATTGATGCTATCAATGCCTATTTAGAAGTATCGCCATTTTACCAAGATAGCGTTTGGCTCAATTATAGAGGCCAGTCGCTGAGTCGTATCTCTGCATATGCAACACTGCAAAAATATCTTGGAGTTTCCCCCCATGTTTTGCGTCACTCGTATGCAACATCGCTTATTATTGGCGGTGCTGATTTGCGCGTAGTGCAGGAGCTTTTAGGGCATGCGTCCCTGCTCACCACACAAATCTATACACATGTCCAAAAGCAAAATCTTTTGCAAACAGTAAGAAAATCGCACCCTTTGGCTTAAAGGTGCGCTTAGTGTTTTGTGATAGTGAAGCTGTCTTTGATGATTCCTGTATCACTGATAAATTTTTCGCTCAGTGTGTGCGGCGTGATTTCTAAGAGTACAGAGCCAGATGTAGAGTAACCGATAGGTAGTTCTGGGATTTTAAAATCTCCAGTGTCTGCTTTTGAACCAGAACCATTGACAACATAGATTACGCCACTATTTGGAGTTTTTGCAAGCGTTTTTTCATAAAAAAAGAGTCCTTTATCCCTTACATGTAAGGATTCTTTAAAGCTTTTACTCTCTTGAGTGTGATTGACCATGGGTCGGCTTCTCTCATACACATGGGAGTGCCCGCTAAAGACGACATCAACATCATAGCGATCAAAAATGGGCGTGAAGTTTTCTCGCATCTCTTGCATGCGTCCACCACTATCTTTTGGATTGTTGGATTTGTGTGAACCATCTGTGTAGGGAGGATGGTGAAAGGCTACGAGGGTCCAAGGCTTTTTGTTTGCAGCTAAGTCTTGTTCGAGCCATTTTGCCATTTTACCGTTTGCACTTCTGTCCTCTGTTTGTGAATCTAGCATAACAAGGTGGAAATTGGCTTCATCAATGGAGTAGTATTTTTCACTTTTACTTGCCACTCCGCCCGATTCTCCTTTGGTTGGAAAATCGAAAATATCATAAAAAGCCCAACGTCTTGCATCATGGTTGCCAATAACCGCCCAGACATTTTTTTGCTTGACAAGCTCTTTGTATGGTTCAAAGAGATCTTTATTGAACTGTTTTTGTGTGCCGCTGCTATACGCATTGTCTCCAAGTAAAACCCAAAGATCTATTTTTGAAAGGTTATTATCCACGTAAGAGAGCATTTCATTGTAAACATTTTTTTGACTCTCTGAGTCCTCGCCCGTATCGCCAACCAACCAAACACGTTCTAAGGCTTTTTTGGTGTTAAGTGTGCAAAAAACTCTATTGGAATTGTCTATAGCAAGCGAGGATGCAAACACTTTATAAGCATAGCAGCTGTCTGGTTTGAGGCCTTCTAGCGTGAGTGTGTGGTATCTATCCGCTTTTTTTTCGCTTATTTTCACTCCATTTGCAAGCGCGACACTACCAATCTCTGCTTTTGGAGTTTGCCATTTGAGTGTGATGGAGTTTTGTGTTTGCATCTGCAAATAGGGTTGTCTTGGAATAAAAACATAGCTATCATAAGCAACAACACTAAATCTACCAACACCATAAAGTGCAGCAATTGCTAAGAGTGCAAGCGCGATTTTTTTTGTGATTTTCATCTGATTTTCTCCTTGAATTTTGTGTACATGTAAAGCGTACAAAGGGTACCTACAAGCGCACCTGCGGTAATATCACTCAAAAAATGATCGTTATCCATAACTCTTCCACTTGCCAAAAGCAAAGCTAAAAAGAGCCAAAGAAAACGCTGTTTTGGAAAAAGAAGCCACAGATAGGTCGCTGCGGTAAAGATGGTTGTGGAATGCCCTGATGGAAATGAGGTATAGGTCGTTGTGGCATCTGCAATGGTTGTAAAATGGATTTTAAACTTCTCTACAATGCCCGCATCGAAGTTTTGAAAGAGTAAAAAACCATACTCGTTGCCACCATCTCGAAGCCCCCACGGACGGATTCTGCCAAAGATATTTTTAAGCACTACGCTTAAAAGTCCAGAAAAAAGATTGATGTAAAGTAAAAATGCAAAGCGTTGCGCATAGAATTCATTTTTTTTGAAAAATTTAAAGAGCACAAACCCTCCGATTGCAGTTGCAAAGTACCAGTTTGACTCACCAAAAATACTTAAAAAATCTCCCAAAGCTTCATACCTTGGTGCGTGCGCTAAAAAATATTGGGCTATTGCTCTATCAAGATAGAAGTAAGAAAAGGGTAAAAAAAGCAATACCGCAAGAATAAAAAATTTTTTGAGCTTCATCTGAGTCCTTGAAAGTGCTTACATGTAAGCAGTTTGATGGTATCAACGGGAGTATTGTGGAGCAATATATCAAAGCTTTTATTTTCAATAATTGCATCACACTTTATAGTGGCATTGCTATCTTGATGAAAAAAATGGGAGTCGATGATGATGAGATCCTTTCCAAGAGGCGAGCCTTTTTGCCAAAGATCAAACTGATCAAAGCGGTTATCTATGAGAAACACAGAACTTTGATAGGGCTGGTTATAAAAAATTGCACGCGAAGCAAGCGTCCAGTTTGTCACGGCAAGTGCCTCTTTCGTGTTGTCTTTTATAAGCATATTTGCTTCTTTCATGATGGTTTCCCAGCCGTAAATATCGCGATGTAAAGAGGCATAAGGCGCTTGCGGAATAAATCTAAAACCAAGCTCGCCATACGCAAGCGCAGAGAGAAAAAGTCCAAAAATAACGCTTACATGTAAAGCTTTTTTGTACCTCTTTGATTCTAAAATAAAGTAGCTTCCAATAGGAATAAAGAGCAGATAAAAGAGTGCACTCCAGTGGGGAAGCGCGGTTTTATAGAGTGATGCATAGGTGAAAAATGCAATCAAAACGCCACCAAAAAGTCCCGACAAAAAGAGGGTGTCATTTTTACTTTTTAAGGCTTTATAAAGTCCATAAAATGCCACAGGAAACAAAAAAGGATTGTAAGCTCCAAACTGTGCTGCTAGGGAATTAAATATGGCATTAAAACTGATATGTTCTGCACCGACTACATGCTCACTTTGGTAGGTAAAACTGATCCAATGATGCTCAATATTCCAGTAAAGAACAGGTGAGATGAGTAGCATGGCTACAAAAATCGCAGGGATAATTTTGAGGTTTAAAAGGAGATCCCATCTTTTTTTGATAAGAATATAGAGCAAAATGGGCACAAGAAACAAAACAGCCGTATATTTTGCAAGCCCACCAATGCCAAGCAAAACGCCTAGAATAAGCCAGTTTTTTAAAGAATCATCTTTCTCAAGTGCAAGCACACTCCAGATAAGAGGGACAATAAGCAAAAACAAAAAAGTATCTGGCAAAAGCATAATAAACAAAGCATTGAACAAAAAAGATGCATGCAAAGCCAAAATTGCCACAAAGGCTGTTTTGGTATTGTGGCTAAGATCGAAGATAAGTTTATAGAGTAATATGGATGTAAAAAAACCTATCGCAATCGCACCAAAACGCGCGCCAAACGCATTGACACCAAAGAGTGATGTAAACAGAGCGTCTGTCCAGCCAACAAGTGGCGGATGGTCAAAATAGCTCCAATCAAGATGGATACCATAGAGAACATAATGCGCTTCATCTACGCCAAGCCCTACACGTAAGGACAAGAAAAGGCGTATAACCGCGACAAAAGTGATGAATAAAAAAAGCGGGCGGTGCTCTTTAGCGAGGAAGTGCATCGAGTTTGAATTTCAGTGTATTAAACACCCAATCAGGTGTGATAACTTGGATACATTGATTGTCACTACAAGGCGTTTTTCTATGATTTGCAGCGCTTACACACGGGCTACATGCCATGCCCGCAAAAATTGGCGTTGTTGGTCCAAGTGAGCCATAAAGTGCAGGCGTTTCAGGGCCGAAAATAACAAAAGTATGCATATCTGTGATGGATGCAAAGTGCGCAGGACCAGAGTCGTTTGTGAGCATAAACGCACTCAGCGAGTAGAGCGCTGGAAGCTGCAAAAACTTCACGCCTCCAGCAAAGTTGATACATCTTTTATCTCCCACACAATCCGCTAGAAGCTGGGCTCCCTCAAACTCTGCTGGCGCACCTGTGAGTAAAACAATGGCTTTGTCATTGTAGGAGAGTATTTTTTTGATTACTTCACAGTAGTTTTTTCTGTCCCATCTGCGTTGTGGTAAGAGGTCTGAAGCGTTTGAATTTACCAAAATAACGGGATGAAGCGCAGCATCAAATCCCTCATATTTTGAAGCGATATTTTCTAAAACCTCTTTTTTGTCAGCTTCGCCAATCACCGCTTTTGCTATGACAATCTCACTATCAGGAATAATTCGTTTTGTGTAGGGAATCTCTTCATTTGGATTTAAAAGTGCATCCACAAGGGCAACAAAACTTTTTGCAATGTGTTGGTGCGGATTGTAAGCCACTTTTTTTGTTAAAAAATCACCACGATAGAGTCCCTCATTATGAAAAGCATGAAATCCCACTCGGTTTTTTGCACCGCTCACAAAAGAGAGCAGAGCTGTGACACGAGAGAAAAGTTCTAAGTCTATACTCGAGTCAATTTTCATTTTTCTACACCAAAAGATAAACTGGAATGCACTTTTTACAAGTGAAAAGAGACTGCTCTCATCGAGCATATAGACATTTTCACTCTTCACCGTCCCAAGAAGATCAAGACTGATTTTGTTTTTACTAAAGATAACGAAGAAAAGTTCGCCCTCTATATTTGCTTTGAGTTTTCTCATCGCAGGATCGACGATGATGGCACTTCCCATCTCAGAGAGCTCGATAAGCAGAACATTTTTTGGCTTGATGGCTTTATTTGAGCCAAATAAAGCCATCCCTTTATCTAAAATTGTTCCAATAAAAGCAAGTGGAATCCCAATATAATAATCCACTTTTCTCATCATATCTACATTCATAAGTTTTCCTGTTTTTTGAGTTTTTTTGTCACACCGCTTATCCAAAAGTAAGCTCCTGGAAGCGCACTGATGATGAGTAATAATCCATATAAAATAGAGATGGCCAAAATCTTTGTTTTATCTTCATATACAAGCATAAGTATCCCAATCATTGCGCCCTCACGTATTCCCCAGCCTGCCAAAGAGAGTGGCACAATCATAAGCAAAAATACAGGTGGAATAGCAATAAGAAAGATACTAAAATCAAGTTTTACATCGATACTCAAAGCAATGGCAAAAATCGCCATGACGGTAAGAAGATGGACAACGACTGAGATAAGGATATGTTTTGCTAAGATTTTTTTATCGGCGTAGAGCGTATTGAGTCTATTTGCGAGGCGATGAAAAAGATTTAAAAATGTATATTTTTGTAAAAAACTGATTTTATTAAGAAAAAAGAGCAGAGAAAAACCCATAATTCCAGCAAAAGAGATAAAAAGTATAAGGAGAGAAAAATCTTTTTGAAAAGTTCCAAAAAAGAGTAGCGTTGCAAGAAGATTGAGCACTAAAAGACCAACAAGACCTACGACTCTATCGACAAAAACACCATAAAAAGCCTCTTTTTTTTCATAGCCACACGAGCCAAGATCAAGCACACGAATCGCATCACCGCCAATACTACTTGGAAGCACTTGGTTGAAAAAGCTCCCTTTAAAATAACTTTGTACATAAAAAGAGAGCGGTTCGTCAAAGACTAAAAGTTTACTAATGGCTCTCCATCGATAAGCTGCTAGATAGGTGCTTACTAGCTGTAGTAAAAGGGCAATGAAAATATCACCACCATGACTTTTTGCAAGCACTGCTATAAGGGCATAAAAATCTATATATTGAAACAGATACGTGAAGATCGCTACAGTGATAAGTAGCTTTAAAATATTTTTCATCAACAACCAAAATCTAAAATGAGAAATTATTTTATCTAAAAAACTATTAATTATCGGACTTTTGGGTTAGTGAGCCGATAGATATAAAATGTTTTTGTTGTATGCAAACCATTTTTGACGTTGAGTGTTGCGACGATTTTTACATCTTTATAAACTGTTTTTAAATAGGCAAATGAGCTTTCATCTCGAGCTAAAAAGAGCCCGTTTGCTAGAAAATCCTTTTTCCTCCACATATCATATTGGCTAAATCTTGTAGGAACTATTACGTCAGAATCTGGATGGTTTGGCAGATAATATTTGAGATATGCTGCAGTTGTAAGATGATCGCCATAAAAACGATCTTTTTTTTGTGCATAGTTGGCCAAAAGTTGCACAGCCTCTTTGTTTCCATACATGCGCTCTTGCACAAGTGGCAGATAAAATAAAAAAGCGATTCTTGCTATCAGTGTGAGTAAAAGTGCTGTAACAACACCCCAAAAAAATGTTTTTTTGAGTTCATATTTTGCTAGACAAAGCGCTAAAAGTATGGTGCCACCAATGTAGGCGGGTGCGGTATAGTTAAGCATCATACGTGAATAAAAACTTTTATAAAAGAAAAAAAGCAAGGTAATCATGATACTCAAAGCGATAAAAAAGAGTCGCTCATCTTTCAAAAAGAGTTTTTCTTTGAAGAGCATATAAAAAAGAACGGCAGTAAAAATAGGTGAAAAAATCCCAAACTGTCCGCCAAGAAACTCAAAAAAGAGATTTGGATAAAGCGTGCCATCTTCACTTGCTCCATGATGTAATTGAAAGAGGAAACTGATCCATTCATGCTGATAGTTCCATACAATCATGGGTGAAGCGATGAGCAGTGAGATGAAGATGGAAACGTACAAGAAAGGGTTTAAAAAGAGATCACGTCGCTTTAACACTAAAAATAAAACAACGCCTATAATGTATAAAACGGCGGTATATTTGCTTAGCATCATCAGCCCTAAAAATATTCCGCTCCATACAAAATCTTTTCTTTCTCCAATAAAAATTGCTCTGTAAGTCGTATATAAAGAGAGGCTCCAAAAAAGTGAAAGTGGAGAATCGGGAGTTGTGATGATTGTGCCAGCATTTGTCAGTGCAACACTACAAAAAATGATAAGCGCATTGAGCGCTGTGCGTGCATCACTGAGCTCTTTTGTGAGTTTGAAAATGTAAAGAGCACTCAAACTCATACAAAAAACATTGACAAGACGCACGCCCCATTCACTCTGTGAAACGAGATTTGAGAGTGTTATCAGGTATGCAATCATTGGAGGATGGTCGTAATAGCCCATTTGTAAATGTTTACTCCACATCCAGTAGTAAGCCTCGTCGCCATGCAAAGGTAAAAAAGCGTTATAAAAAGTGCTCAAAATGGCAAAAGAAAGAATCAAGAAAGTGGCTGATTTGTTTGGATTTTTATAGAGAATTGTTTGCATCTTTTTGTTTTATTCCAGAGTGTGAATTTTTTAAAATTATACTTGAAAATAGCTTGATTAATAAATCCACCAATGAAGTTGTGGTATCATAAGCCTATTATAAAGCTGCGTTAGAGCGCATTCTTTCCATACAAAACAGAGGCTCAATGATAAGATTTTTATTTCTTTTACCTTTTTTATTCAGTGTTCTTTGTGCTGGGGATTCAGCAGAGATACCAGCGGTCAATCTTTCTTTAGCTGCGCCAGATACTCCGCAGCAACTCGTCAGTTCGCTCAATGTACTCGTTGCGCTCACTATCCTTTTTTTAGCTCCAAGTATCGTTTTAGTGATGACAACTTTTACCCGCTTTGTTATTGTATTTGGTTTTTTACGTCAAGCACTTGGAACCCAACAAGTTCCTCCGACGCAGTTGATGGTGATGCTTGCTATGATTTTGACCTATTTTGTGATGGAACCCATCGGGCAACAAGCGTATGATGATGGTATTAAGCCCTATATCGCTAAAGAGATACCGTATGATGAAGCGTTTGATAAGGCAACAAAACCCTTTAAAAGCTTTATGATTCGTAATACAAGAGAGAAAGATTTAGCTCTTTTTGTGCGCATTCGTCACTTGGAAAATCCGAAAAATATTGATGCGGTGCCCTTGTCTGTCGTTATTCCAGCTTTTGTTATCAGTGAACTTAAAACATCCTTTGAGATTGGATTTTTGATATTTTTGCCATTTTTGATTATTGATATGGTTGTTGCATCTATTTTGATGTCGATGGGTATGATGATGTTGCCGCCTGTTATGATCTCTTTGCCCTTTAAAATACTTGTCTTTGTCCTCATAGATGGATGGAATCTTTTGATCGGAAATCTAATAGCTAGCGTAAAATAGGGGAAGTTTTGAATTGTAAATATTTTGGTACATGTGGAAGTTGTAGAAATTATGAAGAGGGCTATGCTGCCCAATTAGCTCGAAAAGTTGACCTCAATAAAGAGCGTTTCAAAGATTTTTTTGATGGCGAGATGCGTGTATGTGCATCACAAGAGAGCGCTTACCGTGCAAGAGCAGAGTTTAAAATCTGGCATCTTGACGAGGAGATTCATTATGCTATGAATGCTTTGGAAGGTAAGGGCGTTGTTATCATCCAAGAGTGTCCTCAAGTAAATGAACATATTTTTGCCCTCATGCCGCAGCTTCTACATCAGATTAGCGAAGCGGGGATAGGGCATAAACTCTTTGGAGCCGATTTTCTCTCCACGTCCAATGGAACGGTTGTTGTTTCACTTTTGTATCATAAACAACTTGACTCTGCGTGGGAAGAAAAAGCAAAACTTATCGCACAAAACTTATCTATTTCTATTATTGGACGCAGTAAAAAGCAAAAGCTTATCATTGGGTGCGATTATGTGCAAGAGGCCTTGCAGCCAAAGGGCACTTATCATGTAGGCCTTAAAACGTATCAATTTATTCATATTGAAAACAGTTTTACTCAGCCAAATCCACGTGTAAATGAGCAGATGATAGCTTGGGCAATGGAGCAGTTTAGTGGTGCAAGCGGTGATCTTTTAGAACTCTATTGCGGTGCTGGGAACTTTACAATTCCCTTCGCTTCTTTGTTTGATAAAGTTTTAGCAACAGAGATTTCAAAATCTTCTATTAACGCCGCTAAAAACAATATGCAACTCAACAGTGTCTTTAATATAGAGTTTGTGCGCATGAGTGCAGAGGAGTTTGTCCAAGCACTTGATGGCGTGCGGATATTTAATCGTATGAAAGAGATAGATTTAAACTCTTATGAACTTAAAAATATCTTTGTCGATCCTCCACGATCTGGTATGGATGCATCCTCTTGTGCTTTTGCCGCACGTCATGAGAGGATTGTATGTATCTCTTGCAACCCCGAAACGCTTCAAAGAGATCTTACGCTCTTAACACAAACCCATAGTGTACAAGCTATGGCTTTATTTGATCAATTTCCCTACACGAATCATGTTGAGATGGGCGCGCTCTTAATCAAAAGAGCAAGCGCCGAGGCTTAATTTTTGCCGACAAAGACACACATATCAACAAGTCGGCTACTGTAACCCCACTCATTGTCATACCATGCAAGCACTTTGAGTGTTTTGCCATCGACAACACTTGTCATATCTGGAACAAAAGTAGAGCTGTAAGTAGAGCCGATAAAGTCGCTTGAAACACGTTTGTCATCATCAACCTCGATAAGTCCTGCAAAGTTTGTTTGCGCAGCTAGAGCAAATGCAGCATTCACTTCCTCTTTTGTGACATCTTTTTTAAGATTGACAGTGAGATCCACAACTGAAACATCTGGAGTTGGAACACGCATCGCATAGCCGTTGAGTTTTCCTTTGAGTTGTGGCATCACAAGACCAATCGCTTTTGCCGCACCTGTTGTTGTTGGAATCATATTGATCGCAGCCGCGCGTGCACGTCTGACATCACTTTTGTGTTTAACATCTAAGATATTTTGGTCATTTGTGTAAGAGTGGATTGTTGTCATTAACCCATTTTCGATGCCAAATGCATCATCAAGCACTTTACAAATCGGTGCAAGACAGTTTGTTGTACAACTTGCGTTTGAGATAATTGCTTCGCCTTTGTAGGCATCTGTGTTGATGTTAAAAACATAAGTCGGAGTATCATCTTTTGCAGGTGCACTCATGACTACTTTTTTAACACCATCTTTTAGATACGCCTCTGCTTTTTGTGTTGTTAAAAATACACCAGTACACTCGATAACAACCTCCGCTCCAGCTTTTCCAAACTCAAGCTCTTTTGGATCGCGAGTAGAAGATAGCGCTACACTTTTGCCATCAATCATAATTGTTTTTTCATCAATTACTTTTGCATCTATGCCTGTGTGAACACTATCATATTTAAAAAGATATTCAAGCATTTTTGGTTCAGCTGTTGTGTTGATTGCTACTAATTCTATATCATCTCTTGAAGCGATTATTTTCGCTACGATCATCCCAATACGCCCTGTTCCATTGATTGCTACTTTTACTGCCATCAAAACACCCTTTATTTATTTTTAACTTGTTAAACGTATTTTATAATAATTTCATAATAATAAAAATAAATTTACATCTATTGAACGATGCTTGTTGTATAATCTTGGCCTTATCAAGTAAATTTCAAATAAAGCAATTGGATGATGAAACTGTTTTGAGCAATACAATTTATGAATACAATCAAGTCGATGATAAAGATTTAAAAGAGCATATTATTGCCACTCATCAGCTTCATAAATATTTTCAATTTGATTGGGGTATTTTAAAAACTCGGCAATATTGCGGAATATTGAATTTCAATGAAAAAGATATCTATCTGCTTCCAAAGATAGTCAATAAAGATGATGAAACAAACTTGGATATTTTCATTTATATGTTGATGTATGCTTATGATATCAAGCTTGAAAATGAGGATATTGCCTCGTGTAAAAATGAAAAGCACAATATCTTAGAGGTTTTTGTACAGCTTTTTGCTCATAATCTTTTTAAAGAGTTTGGGCGCGGCGTTTATAAAGAGTATGTGAGTGAGCAAGAGAATCTCACAACATTAAGAGGCAAATACCTTATCAATGAAAACCTCAAATATAACTTCGTAAAAAACAAGATTTACTGCGAATATGACGAGTTTAGCATGAACAACACGCTTAACCAGTTTTTCTTATTTGCAGTAAAATCTTTGCTTCCTTTCACAAAAAACAAAAAGCTTTTAAAGCAGTGTGAGCTTGTGCTTGATGAAGTGGAGTTGCGAGTTTTTGACATTAACGGCTTACATATAAGCTTTAATAGGCTTAGTAGAAGGTATAAAGAGAGTTTTGAGTTTGCTCTTTTACTTTTAAACAAGTCGATTCCACTTTTTTCAAAAGATAAAAAGAGTTTTGCATTTTTGTTTGATATGAACGTACTTTTTGAAAAGTTTGTTGGTAAAATGGTTCAAGAGTTGTATCCTAGTGCAAAACTGCAAAATCAAAAAGATTTTAAAGACTTACGCTTAAAACCTGACATCATCACCGATGATTACATCATAGACACCAAGTATAAAAAGCTAAACTCCAAAGAAGACGTAAAGCAAAGCGACAAATATCAAATGTTTGCGTATGGAAAAAGCTACAATAAAACAAATACGATGCTTTTATATCCGAAGCATTTGGAGCATTTTGATTATGAATTACAATTAGGAGAAGTGATGTTACATGTAAGGAGTTTGGATTTGGATGCTGAGTGTTCTGGGTATGGAGAGTATATTGAAATTATGAAAATTAGAATGGGAGATTTATTATGAGTAGCTGGCTAGTGAGTAGCAAACCATCTTATTTTGATGCTTTAGGGGCATTTGAAAAGTATGAATTTATAGATTGGGGAAATGGTGCAAACAATAAAATTGAAGTTGGAGATATTGTTTATATTTATATTTCAGATACTCTAAAAGAAATCAAAATAAAAGTGGAAGTTATAAAAGTTAATTTAAAAGCTAGTGAATTACTCGAAAATGATGCAAATAATGAATTTTATATGGGCAGAGATGAAGATAGGTTAAAACCTGATTTAGACAATTTCTTTAGATTAAAAAGAATTCAAATATTTGATGATGAAATATCTAAAAAATTATCATTAGAAATTTTACGCACGCATGGTCTTACCAACACTCAAAGCAAAACAAGAATTAAAGAAGATTTACTCTCTTATATCCATAAAGTTGAAAATGAAAAATTGGAGAATATAAACAAAATGCTTAATATCAAAAATATAATCCTCTACGGCGCTCCTGGAGTTGGAAAAACTCATAACTATAAAAATTTAATTTCTATGATAGAAAAGGGCAAAAGCCAAAAAGAGATATTTGATACCATCTCAAAAAACTTACATGTAAGCCTAGATAATGAAATATTTGAAACCATAAAAAATGAGAAAAGAGTGGAGTTTGTAAGCTTCCACCAAAGCACCTCTTATGAAGATTTTATAGAGGGTTTTCGACCAAATGAGAGTGGAAATATCGAGCTAGAAGATGGGATTTTTAAACGATTTTCCCTCAATGCTCTCAATAAAATAAAAGAGTCCGTATTGCAACATATCTCATTTGATGAAGCGTATGATATTTTGAGAACATCTTATATAAATGAGGAACTTGAAACTTTAAAAACTGTGACTAATGTAGATATTGTTATCAATGACTTTAAAGAAAAATCTTTGAGTGTGCAAACTGTCAATGCCAAAGATTCTCAGTATGTGAAAAAACATGATTTAGAAACCGTTGTCAATGCAATGCTAAAAAATCTTGTGAGCAAACCATCTGATATAAGACAGCTGGAAGTGAAAAAAGATACTTTTTCTCTTTCAGGATACTATTTTTCAATAGGAAATAAAATAGTAGAAATTATCGAAAATCATAAGATTGATGTGGAAAAAGAACAAAACTTCTACATAGTCATAGACGAAATTAACCGTGGCAATATCTCTAAAATTTTTGGTGAACTCATAACGCTTATCGAAGAGGATAAAAGAGATCTTTACGAAGTTACGCTTCCCTATTCAAAAGAGAAGTTCAAAGTCCCCTCAAACCTCTACATCATCGCCACGATGAACTCTACCGATAAATCTATAGCGACTATAGATATCGCATTGAGACGAAGATTTACATTTTTGAAGATGAAGCCAAATGAAGATTTGATTTTACACGTAAGGGCAAAAGAGCTTTTTAATGCGTTAAATGGTTTTATACAAGAGAGACTAAGTGAAGATTATATGTTGGGACATAGCTATTTTATGAATGTTACAAATGATGAAGAATTAGAATTTGTAAAAGAGTACAGGATAAAACCACTTTTAGAAGAGTATTTTTATGCAGATGATGAGAGTTATAAAAAAGCAGAAGAGATACTAAACAAAAATATTTTAATAAAGGAAGAAAATGAGTGAAGAAGAAAAAAACAAAAATAATCCCTTGCATGGGGTGAAACTACAAGAGATTTTAGAGAGTTTGGTGGATAAATATGGATTTAAAGAGTTGAGTAATCGCATCGATATTAGGTGTTTTTTGATAAATCCGACAATTAGTTCTTGTTTGAAGTTTTTGAGAAAAACGCCTTGGGCGAGAACTCGAGTGGAAGAGCTTTATATTAGAACATTTAAAAAGTAGTTTCTTTACATGTAAGCCTCTTTGAGGTAAAATTGCACAAATTTTTTAAGAT
>JAVHOA010000100.1:0-9625 GCA_036169815.1 Sulfurimonadaceae bacterium | reverse complement strand
CTCTACGTTTCTCTCTTTCAGAGCGTTACAAAATTATGCCACGTCGTTTAACAGGAAACTGTAAACGTCACCAAGATATGATCTCTACAGTGATCAAACGTGCTCGCGCAGCTGCACTTGTTCCATATACTGTAACTCGTAAAACAGTTGTAACTGCACCATTTGAAAATCTTCGTTAAGCAGATTTTTTAGAGTGCTTTTGCACTCTAATCTTTATTTTCCACTTTATCTCTTCTCTATTTATTTTATTTAAAAAAAATCCGATACACTTATAAGCGCTTATAGCTTTGCGCTCCCATGTAAGGATATTTTATGCCATTTATGCAAAGAGTGCAAAGTGCGCTCATTTTAAAAACATCATTACACCATGCTTATGAAACAAATATTATTGAGCATCTAGAGAAAAAAATCTATAGAGCAATCAAACAAAACAATACTCTTGCTATTCGAGAAAAAATATATAATGGGTATGATATCGACCTTGCGAGTTCACACCATACGCCGGCCATTATTTATGCAACAATTCATAACCGTGTTGAATGTATCAATCTCTTTTTAGAAAATGGCGCCAACATCAATATCTGCGATAAAAATGGGCGTACTTCACTCCATTATGCAATCAATCTTTGTCTTTATGAACTTATCTATCTTCTTTTACGCTATGGTGCAGATAGCTCCATCAAAGATCATACAAATCTTTGCGCACTTGATTACGCATACAATTATCAAGACAAAAAGAGCATCAAACTTTTAGAAACAACAAAAAAAATCCCTCTTACAACCCATACCGTTGCAGAATCGATCCAGCATGCAAAGCTCACAGAACTCGCATCCAACCTCAAAGTAAAAAGTGAGCTCTTGCAAAAAAATTCACTCAATCAGTCTTACATGTACAGCGCGGTTTTAAGCGGTAATAAAAAGCTCATTAACTATCTTTTCAATAAAGGGCTTCCACTTGACGCAGTTGATAACAAAGGAAATACACCGCTACTCCATGCAATTTTTGCATCCTCACCCTTACATGTAATCAAATTTCTATGCTATAAAGGTGCAAGTATTGAGATAAAAAACCGCTACGGGGAATCTCCACTCCTTACAAGTCTCAAACTCGGTCTGTATGAAATTGCCGATTTTCTCATCGATTTTGGTGCGAATGTCAATGCGATAGAAAATAGCAACACAGCTTTGACACTCTGCCATTATGCAATTCATACTTTTAAAGATGCCGCTGAGGCTCTAAGAGCCGTTCAAACAAAGCTGATTGCAAAAGGAGCAACACTAGAGATACCAATCAATAAGCTCAAATGGACCCCTTTAATGCACTGTGTCATGCAAAAAGAACATCCTCTCATGAAGAATCATTTTGAAGTTTTGATCCAACTTGGAGCCAATCCAAACAAAGCAGATACTAACGGAAGAACAGCCTTAATGCTTGGCGCTTCTGTTGGCAATAAAAGCTATGTACAAAGACTTATCGAAAGTTACGCAGATGTCAATAAAGTAGATAATTTTGGCTGGAGTGCACTTATCTTTGCCGTTTACTATGCACATAGTGAGGTCGTTAGAGAACTGCTAGATGCAAATAGTAATGTTTCAATCATTACAGCAAGCGGTCAGAGTGTTTTACAAATTGCACTGCAAAAAAAGAATGTGGATATTATTGCACTACTTAAAGCGTATGGTGCACATCAAATCGAATGAACCAAAGCCGCCCAAAGCAGACCAATATATTCATGCACTGCAATTTGAGAGTTATGAAAAGTTTCAATATCAGGTTTCATCAAATATGTATCTATCGCTCGCTTTTTAAAATCTGTCGGAGCAGGAATAGGACGAAGCCCTTGATCTTTAAAAAGTTTCATTGAACGAAGAAGATGCGATGCGGAGCTTACTACTATAAAGGGTTTCTTCCCTACAATTGTTTTAGCAAAAAGAACTTCCTCTTTTGTATCTTTTGGCGCAGGATTGATGATTATATCTTGTTTATCTACACCAAGAGCATGCGCTAAAGCAGCATTGGCTTGCGCATTTGCCAAGTTCGTTTCTCCTGCATATCCTGTAAATATCAGCTTTGCATTTGGATAGTTTTTATGGATCAAAACACCTTCAACAACTCGTTTCATACTTGACTCATTTGGTATACTTGAAACTGGTTGTTTCTGGTCATCAGTATTCCCGCTTCCTAAAACATGAATATAAGAGATATTGGCATCTTTTTCATCAAATTTTGGATACACATCTTCAAGATTTTGTACTAAAATATTTGAAAATGGAGGATAGGCAAAAAGAAGTAAAAATGAAAATGAAAAAGAGAGATAAAATTTTGCTTTCGACGCACGACCTCTATAAATAGCCAAAAGACCCATGAAGAAAAGAAGAAAAATAAATCCAAAAGGTTCAACAAAATAGGAGATTATTTTCTTTAAAATAAAAAGAGTATCCAAAATAGTTCCTTACATGTAAGAGTTATAGCAATAAAAACAAAAAGAGTGATGTAGTTTTAAGACGAGAAACCTGAAGGCGCACTCAAAGTGCGTTGAAGGTTGAGCAACGCAGAAAATGCGTCGCTATTTTAGTTTTTCGTAGTATCTACAATTTTGTTTGCAGATATCCATGGCATCATAGAGCGAAGTTTCACACCAGTTTGCTCTATAAGTGAAGCTCTTGCATTTGTACGCTCAGCATTCATACGAGGATAACCTGCTTGCCCTTCAAGGATAAAATCTTTTGCAAATCTACCATCTTGAATCTCTTTTAAGATTTCTCTCATTGCCGCTTTTGATTCCTCGTTAATAACACGTTTACCAGAAACATAATCGCCATATTCAGCAGTGTTACTGATTGAGTATCTCATATCTGCGATTCCACCTTGGAACATCAAATCAACAATAAGTTTTAACTCATGTAAACATTCAAAGTATGCAAGTTCAGGTGCATATCCAGCTTCAGTTAATGTTTCAAAACCAGCTTTTACCAAAGAAGTTGCTCCACCACAAAGCACAGCTTGCTCACCAAAAAGGTCAGTTTCTGTTTCATCTTTGAAAGTAGTTTCAATAATCGCAGTTCTTCCGCCACCAATTGCAGATGCATAAGAAAGCGCTAACTCTTTTGTAGTTCCACTTGGATTTTGTCCAACAGCAATAAGATCTGGAATCCCGCCACCACGAACAAACTCAGAGCGTACAGTATGCCCTGGAGCTTTTGGAGCAATCATCGTAACATTGATATCTGCTCTTGGATGGATACGTCCATAATGGATATTAAAACCATGTCCAAATGCAATTGTTGCACCTTGTTTAAGGTTTGGTTCGATTTCATGTTTATATATAGAAGATTGATCTTCATCTGGAAGAAGAATCATAACAACATCAGCCGCAGCAGATGCCTCAGCAACTGTCATAACTTGAAAGTTTTTTGCTTCAGCTTTTGCCCAGCTTGCTCCATCTTTTCTTAGACCAACAACAACTTCAACGCCGCTGTCGCGTAGGTTTTCTGCATGTGCGTGACCTTGAGAACCAAAACCGATCATTGCAACTTTTTTACTTTTGATGATATTGATATCACAATCTTTGTCATAATAAACATTTAATCCCATACTAAATCCTTGCATAATATTAAGCTTAAGCCTAAAAAAAATTTATGCAATTATACTCAAATAAAGCAAAAACTTTTATAATGCGAATAAATTTAGGAGATAGTTTTATGAAAAAATTGAATCTTTTTAACGAAATCATTTGTGTCAGTAAATCAGAACTCCTCAAAGCACTCAACGGTGCAAAGAGTTTTGGAATCAACACGGAGGGTAAAGTTGTATATCCACCCTACACAAACCACGAGATGCTTATTTATGAAGGGTGTCATAAACCACAAAATAGTGCCTTGACGCCTCCAAAACCGCTTAATTTAGAAACTGTTTTAGGCAAGGACTACAGAGTTGTCGTGGATGATGAGAGAATTCTCATAAAAGCCTCTCCTGCATGGCAGAGTATCATCAAACTCAATCTTACACGCGCTTCTTATGATGATACGTCGGGCGATGGAATCTCAGAATTTGCAGATAAAGATCTCGAAGATATTGGATGGCATGCCACTGAGTTTGATATCAACTACAGAGAGCTTGTAGAGTTGATTGAAATACAATGTGCGGGGCAAATTTTATGTATCGAGCAGCTTGAGCCTTATCAATTTAGTGGACTTGGGTTTATTGAGGATGAAAAAGCGGCGTATGCACTTGTGTATCATTATTGCCAAGAAAAAATCAAAAATCTTATCCAAAACGAAAAAGAGTATGCCAAAGAGGAACTCACAGATGATGAGCTTGAAGCTGCGGAGTATTTTAAAGCTCTTTAGTCTTACTTGCTAAAAACCGTTCCAAAATAATCATAGCCGAGATGGAATCAATTCTTCCATCTCGTTTGTATTTTATCTGTCCCTTCATCAGTGCCTCTGCTTCAAGTGAGGAGTTGCTCTCATCTTGATAAAAAAGTGCACCTTTAAAATCCACAAGATTCATAAAATGCGCAACTCGCCGACGCATCTCATCCTCCGAGCTTCCGCCCATAGGAATTCCGACAACAACAGCGTCCACACCCCACTCATCCATCACTTTTTTTACAGCACTTGCAGCTTGGTCGCGATTTTTTCGCTCTATTGCTTCCAGTGGAGCAATCATCTTCGCATCTGGAGAGTACGCTAGACCTATGCGTTTGAGCCCTAAATCGATTGCGATAAGCTTCACAACTATTTACCCAAACAAAAACTGCCAAACATTTTGTCAAGCATTTCATCATTGTCAAATGGTCTTGTGATGGAACTCATCGCATTGATTGCTTCGAGCATATGAAACGAAAACAGCTCCAACTCGCCATCAACAAGTGGTTCTTTTGCTTCAACAATAGCACTAAGTGTTTTTCTTACCGCTTCACTTTGACGCAAAGATATTAGCATTATCTCATCTGAAGCATTGTTACTATCAATGATTTTTTCTAAGCTCTCAAGCAATCGCTCTGCACTCTTTTTAGAGTTTTGCTCAATATAATCATAAGCTTGAAGCTTCGAATTTTGAAACTTGCATGCTAGGTCTGTTTTATTAAGAATAACAATAATTTTCTTATTCTCTTTATATTTATCAAGCCACTCAAAAATCACTTCATCTTCACTATCACACGCTCTTGAATTATCAAAAAGTGCTACAACAATATCACTTTTTTCTATCGCTTCAACAGATCTCTCAATCCCAATACGCTCAATCTCATCATTTGCAGCACGGATTCCTGCTGTATCAATAATACGGATAAGATGTGTACCAATTCTCACCTGCTCCTCAATAGTATCACGCGTTGTACCAGCTATTTCACTCACAATTGCACGATTATAATGAAGCAGCATATTTAAAAGTGAGCTCTTGCCAACATTTGGTTTTCCAATAATACAAACTTTAAACCCCTGCATCAAACCCTGTCTGGATTCACTCGCTTTGAGTGTAGAAAAAAGCCTACTATGCAAGGCATCAAGTTTTGCCATGATTTGATCCACTAAGTCTTGAGGCAAATCTTCTTCAGCATAGTCAATACTCACTTCAGAATATGCCAAAATGTGGAGCATTTCATCACGAACCTCTTCAACATACTCTTGTAAAGAACCCATCATCTGCATTGCGAGTATCTTTGCGGCATCTTCACTTTTGGCTTCGATGAGTTTTGAGATCGCTTCTGCCTTGCTTAAGTCAATACGTCCATTAAAAAATGCACGTTTACTAAACTCCCCTGGATTTGCAAGTCTTGCACCCGCTTCAAGTGTGGCTTTTAAAAGTAGCTCGGCAACTATAATACCGCCGTGACACTGAATCTCAACAACATCTTCAGCCGTAAAACTTTGCGGTGCTTGAAAATAGATAAGTATTGCTTCATCGAGGAGTTCATTTTTTTCATTATAGATAGGGCTAAGGGTTGCGTATCTGACTTTGAGTTCAGATTTATGAGAAAGTTTCAAAGCAATCTGTAGGGCTTTCTCGCCACTGATTCTCACAATAGCGATAGAACCTATTCCATGTGCTGTAGCAACAGCACTAATGGTATCTTGCATCTTAATATCCGTTGTAATCGTTAATAATAATAAATTTCAGTCCATCTCTTGTTGAACGGATAGCAACATATTTATCTGGGTAAGTCTCACGAAGCTGTTTAAGCGCAATCTGGACAAGAACACCATCAAGAATTTTTGTTTGCGCACGCCCTTCTCGCTCTATCGTCTCACAAACTCCAACCAAGTAACGAGAGACGGATTCCTCTTGATTTTTCAAAAACTCTGCTATCTCTAAACGAAGTTGCATCTGATATTTTGAATTGATCCAATTAAAAATCATGTACGAGAGTGCTTTATATCGATACCCTTCTTTGCCAATCAAAAGTGCGGAATCCTCTCCTGTAATTTCTACTAAAAGTGTAGTATCATCATAAAGTTTTACATCGATTGCATCAATATCAAAACAGATACATTGAAATAAATTATTGATATCCTCTTTGACTTTTGCAACTATGGAGTCTGAACTATACGCTTGCACTTCTTCATCTATATCATCGTGAAAATAGTTTTTATCTAGCTCATTTGTGTATCGCTTTTTATATTGTTCTGCGGAGAGTTCCTCTTCTAAACACTCATCATCTTGATCACTCACAAAAGAGGTCGGTAAAATTGTATCATTGAGGATTTTTTGCTCAGGAATATGAGTTTTTTTCCTAGGAGTTTGTTGTTTTTGGGGTTTATTCTCCTCTTTTACTGCTGCAATCTCTTGCGTCTTTTCTCGCAAATCTTGCTCTACATGTAAAGGTTTTATTATCGCATCCGTTGTTACTTTGACCTCAGGTTGCACTTGTGTTTGAAGAGGAATTTTTCTACATGAAGCTACAATAATTGCGGATTTCTTAAAAAAACCTAAAAAACCTGAACTTGGATTTTGTAAAATTTCAACCAGAAGTTCAGTAACAGAACAGTTATAGTGCAACGCTGCTTTTTCATAAGCATCTTGCAGCGTAGCAGATTCAATCTTAATCATCTGATTTCTCCACTTTGTTTTGTACAACCGCTACTTCTGCGATAGCGAATTGTTTGTTTACAACAAACTGCTGTGCTATGGAGAAAAGGTTATTTACAAACCAGTATAAAACAAGTCCTGATGGAAATGTAATAAAGAAAAATGTAAAGATTACAGGTAAAAATTTAAACACTTTTTCTTGCAGTGGATCTGTAAAATTACTCGGAGTAATTTTTTGTTGGTAATACATCGTAGCACCCATCAACAATGGTAAAATGAACAGATGGTCCATACGAGAAAGATCTTGCACCCAAAGGATCCAAGGCGCACCTTGCAGTTCTGGAGCATTTAAAAATACACGGTACATCGCAAAAAACACAGGGATTTGTAAAAGCATCGGTAAACATCCGCCAAGTGGATTTGCACCATGTTTTTTATACATCTCCATCACTGCGGCATTCATACGCTGTGGATCACCTTTATACTTTGTTTGAAGCTCTTTGATTTTTGGAGAAATCTGTTTGATTTTTTGCATAGAAACCATCCCTTTGTGTGTCAAAGGATAGAGTACAAAACGTACCAATGCAGTAAGACCAATAATAGCCCAACCCCAGTTTCCAAAAATTGAATCCAACCACGCCAAAACTGCAAACAATGGACGAGATGCAAACGTAAACCAGCCATATTCGATAGCATTTACTAAAACTGGATCAATTGATTTGAGTGTTGCGTATGTTTTTGGTCCGCTGTATCCGTGAATTGCCATCTCTTTTGGAGCGTCAATATAAGTGCGAGCATCCCCGTTGGCATCGCGATCTACTAAAATATTGAGATTTTTATCAAATCCGTACAAAATATTTGCAAAATACTGATCAAATGCAGAGATAAGATGTACATCGGTAAATGTAGAGCGTCCCTCAACATCACCATCTTTAAAAATTGTTGTTTTACTCTCTCCATAATAAACCATAGCCCCAGCAACCGTCATCATTTTTTCTTCTATTTTTGGACGCTGACCAAGATCTAAATAGTAACGTGCTTCATTTGACAAGCCCACTTTCATATCGTAGTGGCCATCTTGATAGAAAGTAAAAGTTTTTGTCACTGTCAATTTTGAAAGTTGTTGTGTTAAAACAACTGTTTGCGGCTTGCCACTCAGTTCAAGTGAAGCAATATTTGCCGTGTAAGGCACCTTCGTAGCTTCATCATTGAGTGCACTATCAGCAAATCTTACTAGCAAGGGTTTGACACTATTTGCATCTATAAGTTGTGCATGTTGCCCTTCATCTTTATCATATTTTTTTTCTAAAAGAACATTTGAAGCTATGCGTCCCAAGGTATCAAGTGTTAAGATAAAATTATCTGATTTTACAGTAACAAGTGTTTCTTTTGCACCTGCAACAAGCGTATTGTCTAATTTAGCAGAAGCATCCGGCGTAACAACTAGATTTTGTTGTGTGCTTACACTTTTAACACTCTCTTTTGTTGTAGCATTGTTTTCAACACCAACAGGTTGTGGTGGAAATATTGTTGTATACCCTATGAAAAATAGAAACGAAAGCCCAACAGCAACTAATAATCTTTGATTTGAAGTTAATTTATCAAACACATTTACCCTTTAAAAGCAAAATTTTTAATTATATAAAAGCGGTTTTTTTTATTTGGAACCAACCAAAATTTGATAGTATCAACTCCCAATTTTTTGGGATTTAAAGTGAGTTTATCCAATAGTGGATACTCTATGCCCCCTTCAAAAAGTTGATTACAACGTAGTATTCTAGTCAAAGTGTGGTAAAAAGCACTTGAAAGTTTATTATTTTCAAACTCCCATTTTGCATATTCACTGCAAGTTGGGTAATATCTGCAACTTCCGTATCCTAAAAGCGTAAAAAATCTTTGATAATAAGCTAAAAAAGAGAGCAGTAATTTTTTAATCATGCGCTATTGCACCAGCTTTTTTTAAAACTTTTTTGAAATCATTTTGGAGGGAAGGATACGATGTCTCTGCAAGAGCAAGCTTTGCCACAAAAATATATGTGCCATCACTAAGTAAAGAAGAAAATTCACTAAAAAGAGCCCTAAATCTTCGTTTAGAACGATTTCGAACCACTGCATTGCCAATCTTCTTGGTAGCTGTGAATCCTACTTTCTTGACTCCATTAGCTGGAAGATAAAAAAGCACAACACTGTTGGAGTGCGCATTTTTACCTTTGTTATAAATATATTGAAACTCTTTATGACGTTTCAATAATGAAAATCGACTTAAACAGTCAATGACTTACGACCTTTAGCGCGACGAGCGTTAATGATTTTACGGCCGTTTTTTGTAGCCATACGAGCTCTAAAACCATGAGTACGTGCTCTTGGTGTTTTATGCGGTTGGTATGTTCTTTTCATGCCAGATCCTCTTTTAAAATTTAAGTTCGCAATAGTACAAAATTCTTACTTAAACAAGGGTTAAGCATACGCTAGTGTAAAGAAATTTTCTCCTCCGCCGATAGTATTATAGATTTTTGAAACACACAAGGATTTTCAGGTGAACAATTCGCTCTCAATGGATACATATAAATCACACGACTTAAGTATTATGAT
>JAVHOA010000099.1:0-1935 GCA_036169815.1 Sulfurimonadaceae bacterium | reverse complement strand
TTATAACCATATAAGATACACTTCAATCATATCCGTAAAAATTGACCAAATATGGCTTACATGTAAGCATTTTTATAGAAAAATATTAATCCTGATTAAATCAGTCAAGATACTTGTGTTTAATTACAAAAAGGGATAGGATTGCATCAGAAAATTTTATACGAGGATTTATGATGTCTCAAGCCTGTCCTTTGGCTTTTCGCCTTATCGATGGTACTTTGGCGAGAATTAGCGCACTTTTTGTTGCTTTTTTTGTGGTTTTATTTTTATTTACCAATGCAATTGGTTTATTATTTTTTATTCTCATCGATCTGTTGATGCGTTTGTACGGATTGAAAAAATATAGTCTTATTTTAAATGCGGCGATTTTGACTCAAAAAATGTTTTCTCTCAAAAGTGAGATGACTGATGCGGGTGCGAAAAGATTGGCGGCGCATTTTGGGCTTGTGTTTCTTATCCTACTTATCGGAGAGAGTTTTTTCTCTCTGCATGTAATGCTTTATTTAACAGCGGCAGTTTTTCTGCTTTGCACTGGACTTGAGATAGTTTTTAGTTATTGCATCGGTTGTAAAATCTATTATATTATCAAAAAAATCTATCCACGTTTTATGGAGTAGGTGATGGTTGGTGTGAGCTCAAAAGGCATTTATGGACTCGCTGCGATGCATGTGCTATCGCATGCTCCAAACGGTCGGGTGATGCAGGTCAAAGAGATTGCAGCGATGACTTCACTTTCGCATAGTTACTTAGAACAGTTGCTCGCTCTTTTGCGAAAATCTGGACTTATTTCGAGTGTACGTGGTGCAAATGGCGGCTATAAACTCTCACGACAAGCGTGTGAAATAAGCGTTTTAGAGATTATCCAAGCGCTTGAGGGAACACTTTTTGAAGTGGATGAAAACGTGGGTTCAAGTGTTATTTTAGAGGCGTTTTGGATTGATATGCAAAGAAAAATACAGGCACTTTTTTCCCTCAAACTTTGTGAGATAGATCAGGCATACCAGCCTTTTACTTACACTATTTAGGTCTTTTCTTAAGTTGTCTTATTGTACAATCGAGCTAAAAATGAAGGTATTTTTATGAATCACGCTATCCTTGAAAGTATAAAATCACTTCCGCCCCTTCCAAAGAGTATTGCTCAGATCCAAAAAATAACTGTGGATCCAAAGAGTTCTATTGCTGATTTAGTCAAAGTGATCGAAGAGGATCCGATGATTATTGCCAATCTTCTCAAAGCCGCAAACTCTCCTTTGTATAGTTTTTCAAAAAATATCACTTCTGTTTCTCAAGCAGTTTCGCTCTTTGGAATGAGTATGACCCGTTCAATCGTTCTTGGAAATGCTGTGAGAAAACTTTTAAATGTCGATATGGAGCCTTATGGCACTTCTTCTGAAAAGTTTGCCGATGTTTCGTCTAAGCAGGCTTCTTTGATTTTTAGCTGGTACAATAAGATAGATAGGCAAAAAGGAGATAAACTTTTTTTAGCCGCACTTTTACAAGAGACTGGAAAAATCTTGATTGCAAGTCATATTATTCAAAAAGATGAAACAACACGATTTCGCTCAGAAATAGATATGAGCCACAATATCGCTATGGTTGAACAAAGCTATATAGGTGAAACCACAGCAAGCATCACCGCTGCCATCTTTGAACATTGGGGATTTGATGCCGATTTCGTTGATATGATACGTTTTTCAGATGATCCACAGTATGCGCCCCAAGAGTTAAGAGAGTTTGCAACAGCCTTGAATATTGTCAAAACGGTTGTGCCTATCAACGACCCTTTTGGTGATATTGCCATTACTATAGGGCTTAAAAAAGCAAGCGATGCAGGATACAATCATGAGTTGCTTGAAGATTGCATCGACGATATTTTAGATACCTTATAAACTGTAAAAAAAGCCTTACATGTAGCTCGAAAAAGCCTTACATGTA
>JAVHOA010000098.1:0-9738 GCA_036169815.1 Sulfurimonadaceae bacterium | reverse complement strand
AATGGGACGTATCTAAAAAACCAAAAAATCATCGCAACAATGAGTACATATTCGTATTATGATCAAAATGCTACGATAAATTTAGTCTGTAAATAGGGGAAAAGAATGAAAAAAATTATAGTTTTGCTTGCAATATGCTTACATGTAATGGCAAGTGATATTGTCGTGTTTGAAAATGAGTATAAAGTTTTAGATCTGCATAAGCAGATTAAAAAGATTGTTGTTGGCAATCAAGATGTGATGAACGTATCTGTTTTAGGTGAGCCAACAACTACAAAAGCGCATCTCAAGCTTTTTGGAAAAACAAGTGGAAACACTTCTATGCTCGTGCTGTACACGGATAACAGTATTGAAGATTATCATATTTATGTCAATCAAAATCTTGGATATATTCAAAAGATGATCAATGTCATCGAGCCAAAACTGAGTTTAAGTAAAGTTGGAAATGGTGCGACGGTAATCTCTGGAACTTTTAACGATCCACATCAAAAAAATAAGATTTATGATCTTCTTGCAAGTGCGGGAATCAATATGAAAACATTGATGGATTTAACCAAAACAACAGAGGTCAATAAAATGATTCGCACAAAACTCTACCTTGTGCAAGTGGATAATAATAGAGCCAAAGATTTAGGCGGTGTGACGGGGCTTTCCTATTTTAGTCAATATTTTAATGCTTCGCTCAATGCTGGTGCTAAAACATCAGCAACATTTAGTGGATTTTTACTAGATGAAACACAGAAGCTCACTGCTCAAAGGGGAAATTCAGTCACAGGGATGCTAAAATTTTTAGAAAGCAAAGGGATTGCAAAGATTTTAGATGACACTGTGCTTACAACGACAGAGGACAATAATGCAAGTTTTCATGTAGGTGGACAAGTTTATATTCCAATTGGTTTGACACAAAGCACGACAAACGGTTTTCCAACGATTCAGCTTGAGGAAAAAGAGTATGGACTAAGACTGACACTGCGTACAAAGTTTATGGAGAAAAAAGATTTTATGCATATTGATGTGCAAATAAAAGATAGTGATTTTGACACAAATGAGCTCCATCAAGTGAAACTTGGACCCGATACATCAGTACCAGCCTTTTTTAGTAAAAATATTAGTACAGATATTGTTGCAAAATCAAAACAGGTTATCGCGCTAGGCGGAAGACTTCATACGCAAAAGATACAATCAGAGGATAAAATCCCATTTCTTGGTGATATTCCATATCTTGGCGCACTCTTTAGAAATACGACAAATTCAACAGTTCAAAATGATCTTATCTTTTTTCTTGTACCTGAGATTGTAGATGCAAATGACGATATCAACGATACAAAATTCTATAAAGATTTTAAAAATGAGGGGATGAGATTTCATAAAGATGCGTTAGATGAAAATGTCAGTAAGGAGAATAATGCAAGCAAAGAGTATAATCTCTCTCAAAATTCCAATAGCACGCAAATGATTGAGACCAATACTACAAAACAAAAAGAGTATATCTTTGAAATTGATGATACAAAAAGCAATGCAACAGTGAATACAGATATTTCCAAAGAGCCTCATAAAAAAGAAGTTGCGGATACACAAAGTGTCAAGGAAAAAACTGTAGCCAAAGATTTAAAAAAATATAGGGTTGCGACACAAAATATTTTTTTAAGAACATCTCCAAGTGATGGAGAAAAAAAAGTTATCTGGGCAGAGGGGCACACTTTTAGCGCAAAAGATGAAGAAAATCATAATGGACTAGTATGGCTAAAGGTTGAACAAGATTGTAGCAAAGAGTGTATTTTACTAAGTTCTCCGTTATGGATATCAAAAAAATATACAAAAGAATTATAAGCAAATCATATAAAATAAGTAAGAAAATATGATTTGAATTCTATAAGAAAAATTGATATACTTATCACATATTTATCACAAAAAAGGAAAAGTTATGTTCAAAGCTTTCGTAAAACGTGTTCAATCACAAGAGGGTATGAGTGGGGTTTTAGTTGCATTATTGCTAGTTATTGTAGGTGTTGGTTTGGTTGCTGGAATCAATACTTTTATGAAGGGTGCATCTACTCAAATACAAACTGAAGCAAATACTTCAATCACTAACGCAGTAACGAATACAAAGTAATCTATTTTATAGATTACTTTTTTCTACAAACTCTGCAAATAGTTTTACAAAGCCATTTGCAGTCTCTTCTTGAATCTCTTTTGCTAACTCTTTATTGACACCGTTATTGATTAGTTTTTTATACACGGCTTTAATTGCTTCTATATCTTCGCTATTATTGAGACGGCGACGCAATCCTATAATATTGAGTCCTTTGATACTAGAGGGATTTCCCTCAACAAGACAAAATGGAGGAATATCGTGATTGACATACGAAGCGCCACCGACCATAACGCCAGTTCCTATATGATTGTTTGCCTCAATTGTGCTCAAGCCGCCGATGATAACACGCTCTTGGCATGTAACATTTTCATAAAGTCTGACCGCATTTGTTAAAACACAGTTATTTTCAATTGTAACGCCACCCAAAATTTGCACATACGCCATAATAAAATTGTCATAGCTTATCGTAATCGTTTGTGAAGTTTTGCTCTCTTGTGTCCCAACCTGTGCAAATTCACGAATATGCGTTCTTGAGCCGATGTGAATGATAGAGCTACTATGGCCAATGGTTGCAAAACTAAAGATTTTCACATCCTCTTGAATAGTTGTGTGCCCTTTAATGATGACATTGGAAGCAATATGCACACCAGAAGCGATGATGACATCTTTACCAATAAAACAAAAAGGTCCAATGATAACATCCTCAGCGATAACTGCGCCATCTTCTATAATTGTTGTTGTATCTATCATGGTTGGATTGCTATTGTAAGAGTAATGATGCTATCTTCTATCGTTGCAAGAGAACCGCGATTGCCAGTTTGGAGGTAGTTGATAAACATCTCAAGCTCTTTGATAAGTGGCTCATCTTTTTTGATATGGCATCCGCGCACGACATAGGAGTTGTTTGTGCTAAATGCAGAGTATTCCGTGAGGCTTTGGGCTATGAGATCTGCTTCAAAATAAGAGTCTTGGCACGCGACTTCAATACAGCGTTTTTTAAATGGAGTGAGCCAGTTTGTTGTGATATTGGCAATAATATTGTCTGTAAGCTCAAAACTAAGTACAGCATTATCTTCATGATGATTATGGATTTTTCTTGATTTAAAAATCGCTTGATTTAAAATATCTCTATGGGTGATAAAACGAATGAGATCGATATCATGAACAGAAAGGTCAGTAAGTACGCCGACATCTGCGATACGTGGAGGAAATGGCCCAACACGCGTGATAGCGACTGAAAATATCTCTTTTCCTGCAAGCTCATCTTTGAGCGCTTGTACGACAGGGTTAAACCTCTCTACATGTCCAACACAACTTTTAATGCCTGAAGCCTCAACCGCTTTTAAAATCTCTTTTGCATCGCTAACAGTGGAAGCGGCAGGTTTTTCGATGAAGATATGCACCCCTTTCGCGGCACATTTTAAAGCGACCTCTTTATGTAAAAAAGTTGGTACAGCGATGATAACTGCATCTGGTTTGGCGGTCTCTAGCATTGTATTAACATCAAGAAAAAAGGGTTCATTGTAGGGATCATTTTGCACAACATCACAAAGTGCACAAATCTCTACATAATCAAGCATATTTAAAATGCGGTAATGGTTTTTCCCCATCGCTCCTAAACCGATAATGGCTACTTTAGTCATGATTATCCTTTGATTGCAGCAACGATAAAATCTTGTTGCTCGCGCGTGAGATAAGGACTCATTGGAAGTGACATGATTTCCTGCGATACTTGCTCAGAGATAGGAAAATCTCCCGCTTTGTATCCAAGATAAATAAATGCTTCTTGCAAGTGAAGCGGCATTGGATAATGCACCGCTGTTGGAATCGCTTGCTCACTTAGTTTTGCGACCATCGCCGCTCTATCTTTTACTCTTAATGAGTATTGTGCATAGACACTTGTTCGCTCATCTTCTATAAAAGGAGTTACGACATCAGCATCGACAAGGAGTGTAGAGTATCTTTGTCCGATCTCTTGGCGAAGTTTGACCTCTTTATCAAAATAGCGAAGTTTGACATCCAAAATTGCCGCTTGAACGGCGTCTAAACGCCCATTGATACCGATATATTTGTGTTTGTAACGCTCATTTTGTCCATGATTTAAAAGCATTCTTATCTTTAGTGCAAGTGCATCATCATCCGTAAAGATAGCGCCGCCATCTCCGTATGCGCCAAGCGGTTTTGAAGGAAAAAAGCTTGTACAGCCGATAGTTGAAAGAGCACAAGATTTTTTGCCTCTATACTCAGCGCCAAAACTTTGAGCAGCATCTTCGATAACAGTCAAATTATGCTTGTGAGCAATAGCATTGATTGCATCCATATCTGCACATTGGCCATAGAGAGCAACAGGAATGATTGCTTTTGTACTTTTAGTGATGACCGCTTCAATGCGAGTTGGATCGATATTGTAAGTTTTTTCATCAATATCTACAAACACAGGTTTTGCACCCAAAAATGCAATCACTTCAGCCGTTGCGATGAAAGTAAATGGAGTTGTGATAATCTCATCACCAGCTTTGATATCAAGAGCCATAAGAGCGAGCAAAAGTGCGTCTGTTCCACTGCTACAACCGATAGCGTGTTTTGCGCCAGTGTATGCCGCAAGGTTTTTTTCCAAACTATCAAGTTTTGGTCCGCCGATAAATCCTGCACTTGCGAAAACTTCGCCTACTTCTTTGTCAATTTCTGCTTTATACTCTTGATATTGTGCTTGCAGGTCTATAAAATTGATTTTCATCGTTTGTCCTCTATGATTGATGCAACGGTTTTTGAACTTCCGTGGCTTAAATATTTTCTTAACTCTTTTGAATTGTTTAAAAACTTTTCTCGATCAAACTTTTGATATGCGTCAAAAAGGTTTTGAGCCGTTACATCTTTTTGTATAAACTCAGGATGTAAAGCCTCGCCTTTAAACTTTTCAAACATGATATTACCAAGCCCGATAAAGTTGAGTTTTACAAGAGTGCTTGCTATAAAATAATCAAGCGGTTTTGCAATATAACTCAAAATAAAAGGGGTGCCAATGAGTGCAGCTTCGAGTGTAGCGGTTCCACTGCAGATGAAAGCAAAGTCACATTCTCTTAAAGTTTGATGTGCGTCTGTAACAATTTTAAATTCTGATAGGGTACCGTAAACTTCTTTTAACTCTTCTTTAGTGAACTGTTTTGGGACGATAATAGTGGCTTCACAGTCGATTTTTTTGCGAAGTTCTTTGAATATTGGCATCAGTTTTTTAATCTCACCGCGACGACTTCCTGGCATAAAAGCTATTTTCCCTTTACATGTAAGCTCCTCTTTGAACTCTTTTATCTCATCTAAAAGCGGATGTCCTACATAAGAAATAGGTGCATTTTTAGAGTAATAATCTTTTTCAAATGGGAGGATGGAAGCTAGATGGGTGATGGTTTTTTCTAAAACAGGAATTCTCTTTGGTTTCCATGCCCAAGCTTGTGGCAAGATGTAGTAAATAATCTCTTTATTTGGATATTTTTTACGTATTTTTTTTGCAAGAGGAAGATTAAATCCTGAAGAATCCATCAGTAAAATTTTATCTGCATCTTTTGCAAGATCGAGCATTATATCGCTGAGTTTAAAAAAATATCGGAGTTTTTTGATCGCATCGACAAAGCCCATGATTGCCAAAGAGGAGAGATCAACATGCGGATTTCCAAGCGCTTTGTCGAAGATTCCTATGAGTTCTACATCGGGGCTTAGTTCTTGCTTGAGGGCTTTTAAGTGAATATTTGCGGAGTGTTCAAGTGCACTGACGAGAAGTTTCAAAGTTTAAACCTTTTTAGTTTATAATTTAGGAATTATATCGAAAAGGTGTTATTGAAATGGTGCTATCAAACGTAAAGATTTGCGATGTTTTAGGTGAAAGATTTGCCAATGTAGTGGTAGAAGAGGGTGTAATTGTAAGTATTGAAGAGAGCAAAGAGAGTTTTGAGAGTTCACTTATTCTCATCCCCTCTTTGATAGATCTCAATGTTAGGGTAAAAGATGATATTTTAAACTCAAAAAGCATAGAATCCCTCTGTCTTAATGCAGCAAAAGGGGGCGTTAGAGAACTTGTTTTAAACCCTGAATCCACACCTGCGATTGATGATGAAATCGTTTTAGAGTTTGTTCAAAACAGCATCACAGCAAAAGAGGGTGCACAAATTCACTGCGCTTTTAATACCATCAAAGCATCCGATAACTCACTGAGTAACATCGCAATCTTGCTCAAAAAAGGCGCAGTAGCTCCATTTATGAGCACGACGACACATAACAATCTTGCCATCAAAATTGCTGAATATGTCAAAATGTATGATGTAACACTTTTCTGCCGTGCAGAGGATAGAAGTTTGAGCAATATGGGCGTGATGACTGAGGGCGAAGTGAGCGCGCATCTGGGACTTGCAGGCATTCCTGCCATTGGAGAGCTCTTACATGTAAGCCGTCTCATCGAGCTAGCACGCTATTATGGAATCAAAGTATTGTTTCAATCCATCGCAAATCCTCGCTCTATCGAGATGATAAGTAAAGCAAAAAAAGAGGGTGTTTCTGTGCAATGTGAAGTGAGTATTCACCATCTTTTACACTCCGATACTTTGTGTGAAAATTTCAATACCGCTGCAAAAATATATCCGCCTCTTGCCACCGCAGAGGATATGCAACTGATGCAAAAAGCTCTAAAAAATGGTGAGATAGATATGCTTACAACACTCCATCAGCCATCTTCTGCTGTCAATAAAGAGGTTGCATTTTTTGATGCGTCTTATGGGTGTGAAACACTCGAAGAAGCCTTGCCACTTTACTACACAAAACTTGTCAAATCCGGCATGATTACGCTTTTAGAATTAGTCCATCTTTGTGTAGTAAATCCAGCAAAAGCGATTAAAAAAGATGCAGGTAAACTGCATGTTGGAAGCAAAGATTTTATTCTCTTTGATACACAAAAAGCCTTACATGTAAGCAATAACCGATCACTTTACCATGGCGAAACACTTTTTGGTCGCATAGTTTTCTAGCATGCAATTCAAAGAGTTACTACAAGAGCAAAGTTGGAAAACGCTTTTATCTGATGAACTTGAAAAGCCCTATATAAAAGAGTTGGAAGCGTTTTTGGATGCAGAGAGAAAGCATTTTCTCATCTATCCTGAAGCAGAAAATATTTTTAATGCTTTTCATCTCACTGCATTTGCAAATCTTAAAGTTGTTATCATTGGTCAAGACCCTTATCATGGAGCCTCTCAGGCACATGGCCTTGCTTTTAGCGTGCTTGATGGGACACCATTTCCACCATCCCTACGGAATATATTTACAGAATATGCAAGTGATTTAAACCTGCCAATCCCTTTGAGCGGCGATTTGACGGCGTGGGCAAAAGAGGGTGTTTTTTTAATTAATACGGTTTTAACAGTACGAGCAGGCGCGGCAAATTCTCATAAAAATAGAGGCTGGGAGCGGTTTGTAAAGCGAGTTATCCAACTTATCAATGAAAAAAAAGAGCATGTCGTTTTTATTTTATGGGGAGCAGACGCGCACAAAAATGCTCTCATGATAGATGAAAAAAAGCACCTTATTTTAAAAGCACCACATCCATCTCCTCTTTCATCTTATCGAGGTTTTTTTGGTTCAAAACCCTTTTCTACAACGAATGCATACCTTACATGTAAGCATCTAAAAACGATTGATTGGAAATTATAAAAAAAGGGAGTAATGATAAAAATGCACTAAGCATTTTTATCGAGTTGTACTTCGATGGAAAGGGCTTCTACATCACCCTCGATATCTTTTTTGATATTGATAGTTTTGACACCAATATATTTTTTGACTACTTCAATGATTTCTGCTTTCATCTGTGCCATAAAAGGGTAACTATTTGAGTTGTCCCGATCGGACATAATAGCGATTGTCAATCTGTCTTTTGCAGTACTTGCACTGCTTTTTTTCTTAAACCAAGGAAACATTATTTAAAAATCCCCTTTATTTTTTTTAAGAAACCGCTTTGTACAACTTCTAGTTCTGGCATCTCTACATCCTCTCCACAAAGACGAGATGCAATGCGTTTGTATGCTTGACCTGCTGCGGATGATGGATTGAGAATAATGGGCTTGCCTTGATTGGAAGCATCGATAATCCCTCTATCTTCTGGAACTTTTCCAAGAAGACTAATCCCTAAAATATCTAAAATATCATCACTGCTGAGCATCTCTCCACTTTGAACCATTTTCGCATCGATTCTGTTGATAATCAAATATTTTGCAACCTCGCCACCATCTTTGACTCTTTGTGATTTGGAATCTAAAATGCCGATGGCTCTATCGGAATCGCGAATAGAAGAGACTTCAGGATTGACAACGATAATTGCTGCATCTGCAAACTCTATGGTGTGTTCATAACCGCTCTCAATTCCCGCTGGAGCATCAAGAATAATATAATCAAACTCCTCTCTGAGATTTGTGATGAGCTGAGAGATTTTTTGGGAATCGAGCACTGTTTTGTCTTTTGTTTGTGATGCTGCCAAAAAGTAAAGTTTGTCATTCATCTTGCTTTTGATAAGTGCTTGTGAAAGGGTGGCTTCCTCATCCATAACCTGCACGATATCGTAAACAACACGATTTTCAAGTCCTAAAATCATATCAAGATTGCGTTGCCCGATATCAAAATCCACGACAACACAGCGTTTGCCATTCATCGCAATACCAAGACCGATATTTGCTGTTGTTGTAGTCTTGCCTACACCACCTTTTCCACTAATGACTGCTATTACATTGCCCAAGTTGTTTCCTTTAATACTGGTGTGATTGTGATTTCATTCTCTTTGAGTTCTACTCGATTGAGTCTCTCTTTGAGGAGAACATTATCAACGATAACATCATGAAACACGATGTTCGCTTTTGGTGATGCTTTGAGCATCATGAAGTTGCCATAACAACGGATAGCTCCCTCTACAAGTTGTGTGACAATAAGATTGCCCTCTACATGTAAGGTTGCTCCACTGTTTACACGGTTAAGTAAAAGAAGATCGCCCTCAACTTTTACATCTTGACCACTTCTGATGAGTGTATCTTTGACAGTGAGATTGTTTTGAAGTTTATCGCAGAGTTTTATCACCTCTTGCTGTGCTTGCTGTTTTTGCTCTTGTTGCACGGCCACTTGCTCTTCGAGTGCTTTACGTCCTTGATTTTTTGGAAGCGTGACATTATTTAAATAGTGGAGTTCTTTCTCTTGCAAAAAAGCTACAATTTGCTCACTAAGATTCCCGTGGATGACAAGTAAATAATCTTGAAAAAGCTTATGATTTGTAGTAAAAAAAGATATAAATTGATTGTCATTGGTTAAAGTCGTTTCAAAAACTTTGACTGAATATTGTTTATTACGCAAAATGCTCCTTTTTGGCGCAAGTATAGCATATTTCATATCCCCAAAGGGAAATTTTTAGTGTTTAACAGTGTTGGTTTTGTTTCAAATCTGATAAGTTATTTCTGGTCTTTTATTTAGACTAGATAAACAAGAGAGGGATTACAGATGACTAGAAGAGGTCAAACATATACGAAAAAGTTTAAGGGTTCAGCAAACTTAATCCGCTTCTTTAAGCTTTTGGTTGTAAAAACTACAATCAGATAGCCTTCTCAGTTGTCTTTTATGAAGAAGTC
>JAVHOA010000097.1:0-9786 GCA_036169815.1 Sulfurimonadaceae bacterium | reverse complement strand
ATATTAATATTTATAAACTTATGATGCAATAAAATTTATTTTATTTTTTAGGACGAAATGCTTTGATTACTGCTTCATTTGTTTGTATGTATGGGCCCTCAATGAGGTCTATGCAGTAAGGAACAGCTGGAAAAACTGCATCTAAACACTCACGGATGGACTTTGGTTTTCCAGGGAGGTTGATGATGAGTGATTTTCCTCTGATACCCGCTGTTTGTCTTGAAAGTATCGCCGTTGGGACATATTGCAAGCTTACTTGACGCATCAATTCGCCAAATCCAGGTAGCATCTTTTGGCATACATTTTGGGTCGCTTCAGGTGTGACATCTCTTAGTGCTGGTCCTGTTCCACCAGTTGTGACCACTAAACAACATCCTTCATCACAAAGCTCCCTCATCGTCGCTTCTATGAGTTCTTGTTCATCAGGAATACATCGATACACAATCTCAAACTCACTTACTAGATAATCTTTCATCGTATCTTGAATCGCCATTCCTGAGATATCTTCATAGATTCCCGCACTTGCTCTATCACTTGCTGTGATAACGCCTATTTTGATCTCTGCCATATTTTGCTCCTATTTTGTCTGTAAAAAGTGATTTGCACCATTTATGAGATATGTCGTAGCGTATGGAAGAAAGAACTCTTTTGCACCCACTACATCAATAATCTTATCTTCGCTACCAAGATAAACCTCAACTACAACACCGCTCTCTTTAAGAGTTTTAAGCTTTTGGCTATCCCATTGGTACTCTAAAAGCTCTGCGAGTTCACTCTCTTTTGTGCTTACATGTATGGTTTTTTTGAGTTCATGAGGTTCAAAACAACCTTTGATAAAATGGCTGAGATAGGTCGCTTTATCTCTTTTATATGCTACGAGCTGCGCACGCTTAAAGGCTTGAGGTTTTGTCTGAAAAAAAGCGGGAGAAAATAGTTGAAGCGTATCAACTCGCTCTTTGCAAGAGAGTGTATATTCAAAAGCCTTAATCGCACCATAGCTAAAACCTGCGACATTATAATCACTCTTTTTGAAGTATGGCTCGAAAAAACTCATATCATCTTTGAGAGAAAACCCACTAAAGTAAACCATCGAGTTTCTCCTCTATTTGGGTTTTTGTGATACTTTCGTTCTCATACAAAATCGCTTCAATCATACTACTCACATCACCAAATCCCTCAAGCGTCTCTTTCGTTTGGGTATAGAGTTTTTGTAAAAGAATCTCCTCTTGCCCCGAGACACCAAGGAGTGTTTCACCCATTCCAAATTTGCCAATCATCTCCTTGACGCTCTGTTTTGCTTCATCCAAATCAGTTTTGGCACTGCTTGAATGCTCGCCAAACTTCAACTCGCACCCCGCAATTCCAGCTAAAAGCATACGGATGCGTGACTCCATTTCATGCTTTAAAAGTGGCGTTGTGACAGGCGGCGTCATCGTTTCACTTGAGAGCAAAAGCTTTTCAAAATCAACTTTATAAAGCGTAGCCACCAGCGCTTTTGCGGCTTGATAGCAAATGCGGTGCGCTTTTTGTTCATCACTGAGCATCAAGAGTTTTCGCTTTCCAAAAACCACTTTATCTTTCACGGCATAAAAATGCTCCATCGTGACAAGTGTATTGTTTTGACGCAGACAAAGCAATGCCGCTTCATTGACAAGTGCTGCTAAAGAGGCGCCGTTAAAGCCCACCGTCATATTGCTAAGTACCTCAATATCGGTTTCATGAGCAACAGTGCTGAGATATTTTTCGATGATAGAAGTGCGTTCATGCTTGGTTGGAAGATCCACAAAAATACGTCTATCAAAACGCCCAGCACGCAAGAGTGCACTGTCTAAAACATCAATCTTATTAGTTGCGGCTATCACGATAATATCGCTTGAGGCCTCAAACCCATCCATCTCTGTAAGGAGTTGATTGAGAGTAGCTTCACGTTCATCGTTGCGATTGCCGTCTCGCTTTTTACCAACGGCATCAATCTCATCTATAAAGACAATTGCAGGTGCATTTTTTTTCGCAGCCATAAAAAGTTCATGCACACGTTTTGCACCCATTCCTACATAAATCTGTACAAAAGAAGCCCCACTTTGGTAAAAAAATGGTACACCCGCTTCATGCGCAACAGCTTTTGCAATCATCGTTTTGCCAACGCCAGGAGGCCCTACAAGCAAAACACCACGAGGCATTCTTGCACCAAAAGAGCGGTAGCGTTTAGGATTTTTCATAAAGTCAATAATCTCTGAAAGCTCCACTTTCACCTCGCTGATACCGCCGATATCATCAAAAGAGATATTTGGTTTTATCGCTTGTATCGGTTCATTGGAGGTCATAGCTAGCGTTGCATCGCTTTTTTGTACTATCTTGGGACGAAGTGGAAACCCATTTTTTTGCACCCAACGAAAAGCATAAGAAAATAAGCCCAAGAATACAATGATATAAAAAAGCGTTGTAAGTAGCGAGTATCCCTCTTCTATCTCCACTTTATAATCAGCAAACATCGATGGCATCACTTGAGAACTTGCAATTTTAAATATCGCGTCTTTTGTTTGAAGATAGACATACTCTTTTGTCGCAACCACATTTGTGACAGTGTGATTTTGCAAAATGACCTCTGCATCATTGAGTGTGATGGGTTTAGAAGTATCTCGAAAAACGGCAAAGATAATAAGGACGATAATGAAAAACGCCGAGGCATAAAGAGCAATATTGTTAAATTTAGATTTGAACATAGTTGTATTCATCCTTGACGCTAAAATCCTTACATGTAAGCCAATTGCCACTCAAATCTTCTGCAGATTTTAAAACGACCTTGTTAAAATGCTGATCAAATCCGCTATAAAATCCATCCTCTTTTGGGTTCTCAACCAAAATCTCAAGTACACCGCTAAATGCTTTTCTAAACGCTAGATTTTTAGCATCTACAAGCGAAGTCAATGTGTGCAAACGCTCTCTTGCAATATTGCCACCAACCTCATTTTTCATACTCGCCGATGGAGTATTATCTCGTTTTGAGAAGGTGAAAGCATGCAGATGTGTCAGTGGCAAGCGCTGTGCATTAACCATAGCTTCTTGCCAAATTGCCTCTGTTTCTCCAGGATGCCCGACAATAAAATCGGTTCCAAGCGCAAACCCTTTGTCTGCTAACATTTCAAAAAGCTGCAAATCACTTTCATAGCGATTGCGTCGATTCATCAGTTTTAACATCAAGGGTGAAGTGTGTTGGAGTGCTACATGTAAGTGACGTTCAAGCCATGGTTCATCCAAAATCTCTTTAAACTCATCGTTTATCTGAATCGGTTCCAAACTTCCCACACGTATGCGTCTTACGCCGCGTATCTGGCTCATTTTTTTCATCAAACGCGCGATATTTGTGCCCTCACCCGTGCCGTAACTTCCGACATTTGTTCCCGTTAATATAAACTCTCCAAAACCATTTGTTGAGAGCCTATACACTTGTTCTAAGATTCTATTTTCATCCAAACTTCTTGCATCGCCACGCACAAATGGGATAATGCAGTAGTTACAACGAAAGTTACATCCCTCTTGAATCTTAAGAAACGCGCGGCTTTTTCCGATAAACTCGCCGACCACCGCATCATCTACAAAGTTGAGATCGCCTAGCTCATAAAAAGGAGTCTTCTCTTTTAAAAGTGTATTGATCTTTTGTTTTTCGCTTTGACCAAACACACCAAATACTTTTTTCTTTTCAAAGAGATTTTCGCCCTTTGTATGCGCACCACAACCCGTTAAAAAGAGTTTTGCACCCGTAGTTTTTTCAATGTGATTGACATAAGAGCGCACGGTTGTATCTGCTCCGTTTGTCACAGTGCAAGAGTTAACCACAATCACATCTGCTTTGGATTCATCCTCTGTGATATCAAAATCTTCTAAATTTTGCATCATCACCTGAGAATCAAAAAGGTTTGTTCGGCATCCAAAAGTTTTAAAATAAACTTTTTTTCTCATAGATTCTCCTCTGAAATTTCTGGCATTTTTCTATTTATTGTCTCTACATGTAAGCGTTGTGTCGGGTAGGCGATGGTAATATCTTCCTCTTTGTTAAACGCCTCGACAATCTCCATGGAAATGGTACTTCGCAGAGTCAAAGTCGCATACGCATTTGTCAAATACCATGTGCTAATCGCAACTCCATTTGGTTCTATAAAAGTAAAAATTCGTGGTTCTACATTGCTATTTTTTAGGCTGTAGTGACTGCGAAGTCTGCTTAACTGTTTACGTGTAATCTCCGTATAGCCTTTTGAATATTTTCGGCTTACCTCTTTACAAATATGCATCGCTTTTTTATGGTTGGAGTCAAAAGTGATAACAATATCAATCCCATCCCAAACAGTTTTGAGTGAATGGTGTGTGTAGTTGGCAATCATTCTTGTAAACACATAGTTATTTGGAATAAAGATAATACGCCCAGCACGACGGTTTGTTACATACGAAGAGAGTGTGACATCCTCAAAAATAGTAATACGCAAAAGCGAAATATCCATAACATCGCCGACATACACCGTTCCATCCATATCGACACGGATTCTATCACCAACATGAATACTGCCTCCAAAAACAATCACAAGCCAGCCTAAAATACTCATAAACCAGTCTTTCATAGCGATGGCAATCCCCGCTGAAGCAAACCCTAAAATGGTTACAAGATAACTCACGTTTTCTATGTAGTTAAAAAAGAGAATCAAAATAATCAAGGTAAAATTCACAAAAGTGATAATCTTATTTGCCGTATAAAAACGCTCATTGTCCTTGATGTATTTTTTGATAGCAAGTTTGAGAAAAAACAAAATAACAAAAAGAAGAATAATAATTATTCCTATTTTCATAATTTTATAAATCTGCTCTTGAATCTTTTTATTGATATTTATTTCGATGACTTCAATACGTTTTTTGTACACACTTTGCGTAATATTGATGGTATCAAGGGCAACACTAAAGCGTTCAAGCTCTCTTTGTACATCGTCTAAAGCACTTTGTATTTGCGCATCACCTTTAAGCAAAGCAAGGTTTTCATAGATTGCTCTTTTCTTTTCCAACAAGCTCACAACAGTCGCTAAACTCTCTTTTTGCTTGATATAATCATCATAATTATTATTAACCTGTTTGATAAAAGAGTACCCTGTAAAAATATCTAAAGGGTTGTTCATAGAGGGAACATCACCAAAATCTGGAGGCGTTAAAAGTTCTGCAAAGGGTGCGGATTCCTTGCCTCGAAACTGCATCATCTGATTTGCAAGAATATTCTCTTTTGAACGCAAAGAGGAGAGTTCATCAAAGTTTTTACTGTATCTATTGCTGCCTTGCTTTAAAAGAGCTATCTGCTTTTTTACCTCATCGAGGTTCTTTTTGACATCCAAAGAGGTGAGATAAGAGCTGTAGTTTTTGACCCAAACATTATCCGATGGCATCTGTGCATCGATTGCATCTATTTGTGAGAGATAGGCTGCAATCTGTTCCTCTTTTTGCTTAAGGGTGTCTTCAATTGTGCTATTTGCATCTTTGATTTGCGCTGCATAAAGAGAAAGTGCATAAAAAAAAGTTAGCAGAAGTTTGAGCATCAGTTTACCTTGTATGTTTGCAAAATCTCTTTGACGCTCGCCCCATCAACTGCATCCGTGATCTTCACGCCACCAATTCCATCGGCAAGAATAAAAGTGATATTGCTATCAGAGCTTTTTTTATCAAGGAAAAATGCCGCATAAAAACGCTCCACATCTTTGATGGCATAGCTGAGTGGCAAATGGTATTTTTGTAGTAGATTTTTGACTCTCAAGGCTTCATCCTCGGACATAAATCCGAGCTTACATGCAAGCGCATTTGCCATCACCATCCCAATAGCTACGGCTTCTCCATGCAAATAAGCCGTATAGTTTGTCTCATTTTCAATCACATGCGCAAAGGTGTGACCATAGTTGAGGGCAGCGCGAAGCCCCTGCTCTTTTTCATCTTGTGAAACAACTTTTGCTTTTGTTTCTACAGATTTTTTGATGGCTTCTGCTAAAACGGTCGCGGAGTTAAGATCATTTTCTTCAAGCCATGCAAAGAGATCTGCATCAAAAGTCACCGCCATTTTTACAATCTCAGCGATTCCCGCACCAAACTCCCGTGATGGAAGCGTTGAGAGAAAATAGGGATCTATGTAAACCGCTTTAGGTTGGTGAAACGCCCCGATAAGATTTTTTCCAAAGCTGTTGTTCATCCCGGTTTTTCCACCAACGCTCGCATCTACTTGTGATAAAAGTGTTGTTGGAATCTGGATAAAATCAATCCCTCTTTGGTAGATACTTGCCGCATATCCCGTCATATCACCAATCACTCCGCCACCAAAAGCGAGTAGTAAAGAGCCGCGGTTGAAACGGTGGTTAAAAAGATTTTCTAAGATAAGGTCAATAGTTGCTTGATTTTTATACGCTTCACCATCGGGAACGGTGATAATGTAGAGCTCTTTTGCAGAGATGCTATTTAAGAGATAGCGAAGATGCAAGCCTGCAACTTTAGGATTAGTGACTATCGCCACTTTTTTATCAAAACGCAAATCGCTGAGTTTATCAATCGTTATTTTATAAGAGTTGTCTATGACTTTTTTAAGTGTGATATCTACGACCATGGTACCCGTCCAATTTTATAAAGTTTTAGATAATACTTTATAGTCACTTAAAAACGTGTGAATTTAAATCTGTACGGGAATAAAGATCTGATGGTATCCATCGAGCTTGTAATAGAGTCGTTCGCTATCGGTGGAAAAGAGTGAAAATATCTGTCGCTCTGCCATCTTTTGAGTAAATGGAAGGAGTTGCATAAAATTTTCTTTCTGTCGAAGTTCTCGGATAGGATTTCCCTCGCTTGCGGTCACTTTGATGGCTTTAGAAAAGATGGTCGCAAGGTTAGCAAACTGCTCGATTACTTGCTCTTTATGGGCATCTGTTTCATTGCTGTCGTTTAAAAGCTCTAGATTAAATCCCATCTGCGATGAGATATCAAAAACGGTTGTAGAAACTTTTTCAAGCTCGCTATTTTCCATCAAAATCGCCACACTGTCTCGCAACCTTGAAAAAGATCTATTTGCAATTTTTAGAACAGGCAAATGCACATCATAGAGCATACGACGGGTGACATAATTGCTAAAAATATCCTTAGATACCATAACCAAGCCGATATGATATTGTTTCATATCATTTTTAAAAATCGTTTGTATTGGCTGATTTTGATAGTTTATTGCTACATGTACGTTTGCGCAACTTAAATCTTTTATCGCCCATAAAAGATCGATATCACTTGGGTTAAAAACTTTAATATAAAGATTGTGTTTAAAACTTTTATGGATAAATAAAGCACGGCGAAGCAGATCTTTGATGTTGTTATGATTCTCTTTGAGCATATCAATATAAAGATACAAGTTTGAGCCAAAAGGCTCAGGAAACTGTCCAAGTTCACGTTTGATGGCACGGTACACAGATTTTAAAACAGTAGGTTCACCGACTAAAAGCAAGAGATCATTTGGATGGATCATTCTTTTATTGTTTGGAAGCAACAACTCCCGGTTTCTATAAATGGCAGCAATCCTCCATCTGTTTTGCTCGATGGCACCAATATGGCGATACACAAAAGAGCTTCCAAAAGGAACCAAAACCTCCATAATCTCACCCGCTCCTAAGCCAACATTTTTTGCTGTTATGGGAACATTTGGCAGATAGTCTAGCAGTCTTGAAGCCATAATCTCATTTTGTTTGACATATAAAATACTGGGGTCTCGATTTTCAAAACCCCAATAATCAAGCACGATAAGGCGAAGCTTTTTTTTCAATATTCTGATATTTTTGATTGTATGTTCAACGTCAGAGAGTTCATGTAAAGCGATAATTGCTTGCACAAACTCCATTTTAAGAATATTGGAAAGCTTAGAGAGGCTTGTTGGATCAAACTCGAAAAACTTAAAACGCGCAGGATTTGCATTTTCAAAATGAACCGCTTTTGGCTGTACAATGTAATAAACATTATCGCTCGTATAGGTATCAACAACCCGTTCTATAAATTGGCGACCAATTTCACTGTCACTGATGATAAGTATCTTTTTCATGGCCGCGATTATAGCACAAGGGGAGAATAAAACAGTATCTTTAGAGGCGCGCATAAGCATAAAATGCTATAATTTTAACTTTAAAAACCCTACCATGCAAAGAGAATTTATGGAATTTACCCTTGAAAAAACCTCAGGAAATGCGAGAGCTTGCACTATCAAGACTGCGCACTCTACCATCCAAACACCCGTTTTTATGCCAGTTGGAACCATCGGAAGCGTCAAAGCGCTCGATATGGCAGATATGGAGGAGTTGCTTGGCGCGCAGATTATTTTAGCAAACACATATCACATGTATTTGCGCCCCGGAGATGATGTCGTGGCAAAGATGGGCAAGCTGCATGGTTTTACTACGTATCCAAAAAGCTTTCTCACAGACAGTGGCGGATTTCAAGCTTTTAGTCTCAGTGATATTTCAAAACCATCAGCCGATGGCATCGAGTTTCGCAGCCACATCGATGGCAGTAAACACTTCTTCACTCCGCAAAAAGTCATCGATATTCAGCTTAATCTTGGGAGCGATATTATGATGATTTTAGATGATCTCGTCGCCCTTCCAGCCACTGGGGAGCGCATTGCCATCTCTATAGAGCGCACGACTGAGTGGGCAAAGCAGAGTATCGCATATTTTAGAGAAAAACAAGCACAAGGTTTTGGCATGGAACAAAATATCTTTGCCATCATCCAAGGTGGCACCGACAAAGCGTTTCGCACCAAATCCGCAACAGAGCTTTGTGCCCTGCCTTATGATGGTTTTGCCATCGGTGGCCTTAGCGTTGGCGAACTCAACAACGAGATGTACGACACCGTAGAACACACAGTCGCCTATATGCCAGCGGACAAACCCCGCTATCTTATGGGCGTGGGAACACCTGAGGATTTAGTAGAAAATATAGAGCGTGGCATCGATATGTTTGACTGCGTCATGCCAACTCGCAACGCAAGAAACGGCACGCTTTTCACCTCTTTTGGAAAAGTAAATATCAAAGGCGCCAAATACAAACTCGACAACACCCCTATCGATCCAGAGTGCCAATGCCTTACATGTAAGCGTTACACAAAAGCCTACTTAAACCACCTCTTCCGTGCCCGAGAGATTACCTACTTTCGACTCGCAACTATCCACAATCTCCACTACTACTTAAACCTTATGAAACAAGCACGTGAGGCGATTTTAGCAGACAAATACGCCACGTTTAAAAAAGAGTTTTACGCAAAAAGAAACGCGTAATGCAAGAATGAAAATATTTTTTTGTGAGCTTTTAACAGGACTGACTACGTATCTAAAATGAAATTCTAAAGTATAATTTGGTTATATTTACCATTGAAGAGATAGATTGAGTCGCAACTATTTTATCGAGCTTTTTAAGAGATTTGATAAAAAAAGAAAACTCATTCTTGTTATAAACTTTAGTATATCAATCTCTATTTTTTTATTCTGGTTGCTTTAAATTTTTCGTAAGTTGCTAATTTAAAAGGTGTAAAAATGTCTATGCTTCAATACCGATGGAATGCCTTTCCCATCGTTACTAAACTTTTTCTTGCACTTTTTGTGGGAATTGCTTTGGTTATTATTATTTTACTCACCTATTTATGGGGATATGAGTCAAATATGATGCTTAAGAAGGAGCAAGAACATCTTTACGTCCATGCGATTAGTGTTGCAAATAATCTGAATAAACATTTAAGTACATTAG
>JAVHOA010000096.1:0-1961 GCA_036169815.1 Sulfurimonadaceae bacterium | reverse complement strand
TCATTGATATTTTTAAGTCAAGAAACATATAAAATATTCATCAAATTATCATAAAGAGATGAAGATGACAAGTCAATATTTTAAATACAAAAATGTAGAAGTTTCCAAAGAGGTTGCACCTTTTATAAAATATATGGAACAAGTCGAAAACAATCGAGAAATGTTGCATGATCTCAGTAATAACTGGAATAGGCTCTCCCTTTTGAGTCAATTAGGGGATGCAAGTGTCAATATGAATGAAATAAAAGAGAATTTCACCGCACTCTCTTCTAAACTGATTGATCACCTCGCTTTAGAACTTCTCAATAAAAATATCAATGAAATGAATTTTAAAGCGCAAGTAGCAGTTGATATCGTAATAAGAAATCTTTATGAAAGAAGTGCGGATATAGGTTTTTTAGCGACCGATAATGATATTAGAAACTTTTTGATTCAAAACCCAACGAAATACACCTCATCGTACAATGCACAACTCATAAAAATTCAGAATAGATTTACTGAGTATATCAATAAATATAGTGTTTATTTTGACATAGTCCTTATGAATACCAATGGTGAAATTCTTGCAAATGTTGATAGCCCTTTACAAATTTCTAAGTCATATGATAGTTTGATTAAAGAGGTTTTAACAACAAATAAAGAGTTTGTAGAAACCTATAAATATCACGATTTTCTTCCAAATCATCAAAACTCCCTTGTATATTCCTATAAAGTTACAACTTCAAATGAATACCAATCAGAGACTCTAGGTGTTTTGTGTCTCTGCTTTAAATTTCAAGATGAGATGGATGGCATTTTTAAAAATCTCGTCAATACAACAAAAAAAGAAGCAATTACACTTTTAAATAATGAAGGCAAAGTGATAGCTACAAGTGATCCATATCAGATTCCCCTTGGTGCAAAACTTGAATTAATCACACATGAAAAATATAAGATTGTAACCTTTGGAGGAAGAGATTATATTGCCAAAAGCAAGAAAACAAATGGATATCAAAACTATTTTGGTCTTGGCTGGTATGGCCATATTATGATACCTCTTGAACACGCTTTTAGAGAAGAACAAACAGATGATTTTGAGATAGCCGAGGATCTCCTTCTTTCAATACTCCAAAATGGAGAAAGATTTAGTAATGCGCTCAAAAGTATTCCACTTCAAGCAAATAACATTCAAAAAAATCTTAATAGAACAATATGGAACGGAATTATCAAGCAGGGAAATGCCCAAAATCAAAATAAACAATTTTCGAAATCACTCATGCAAGAGATTCGTCAAACAGGGGAAAGTACCAAAAGCATCATCGGTTCTTCCATCGCAAATCTTACAAAAACCATCATCCTAGGTGATAGCGTTTTTTATGCTGATCTTATTGTTGATATTATGGATCGCAACCTTTATGAAAGAGCCAACGATTGTAGATGGTGGGCACTTACATCAGAATTTAAAAAAAATTTGCAACAAGAAAGTATCAAAACTGATGATACGAAACGGATGTGTGAAATCTTAAAATATATCAATGCGCTCTATACTGTTTATACAAACCTTTTGATTTATGATAAAAATGGGATTATTGTCGCAGTGTCAAATGAACAAGAGCTGCATCTAGTAAATACGAAACTCGCAACATCATGGGTTACACAAACATTACAGCTAGGTAATTCTTCAAAATATTGTGTGAGTCCTTTTGCACCTACTCCCTTATATAACAATGAATACACCTATATTTACAATGCTCCCATCACAAATCAAAATAATGAAAATATTTTAGGTGGCATTGCCATTGTATTTGATTCAAAAGAGCAGTTTTCAACTATGATAGAAGAAGCACTTCCAAAAAAAAGTGATGGAACGCTCAAAGAGGGTGTTTTTGCAACGATTGCAACAAAAGAGATGATGGTCATCGCATCAAGTTACGATAAACATTGTATTGGAAGCCATCTTGATATAGATAGCAGTTATTTCA
>JAVHOA010000095.1:16065-33228 GCA_036169815.1 Sulfurimonadaceae bacterium | reverse complement strand
TTAATAAATTTACAACAGAGTTAGAAGATCAAAAAAGGAGTTCACCAATCAATGAAATTGCAAAAAAGATTGCAAATATCTTTGAACCTATGCGAAACAGAGATGAGGGCAGCAAAAATTTGGCAAAAAACAGTATCGTCACACTCTTTGATGAAACGCTCAAAAAACGCAATGAACCTCTAAAAATTTTCAATCAAATGCAAGCACTTCTGGATAAAACACTCGCTCAATTTGATAAACTCACAAAAGAGCTCTACGCTTAAAGGTGTAAAAAATCTCGTAGTGGCTGTTCATGTGACTGCTGAAGCGGTGGAGTGAGCAATTCTTGCTTGAGTTTTACGTGACAATCCCTACATCCGCGAATCACGCCATGCTCTTTCACGTTTGGTTTTTCTATTTTTTCTATACTGTGGCATGCAAAACAATCACTCCCACAATCAGCCATTTTTTGCGGATTCGCAGAGTGACAGTTAATACATGTAAGCATCGGTTTATGCCTTGTATCGGTGCCAATAGTAGGAAGTAATTTTGGATGGCATGTGAGACAATCGCCCGTACACGCCACCAAAAAGCTATAAATAAGAAGGAGTAAAATTACTATTTTCATAGAAAAATTATAACTATTTTTTTATTTACGATACAGTAACTTCGATTGCATCGCCATTGGCATCAAACAACACATTTGAGCCCTCTTGAATTTCACCGCCCAAGATAAGATCTGCGAGTCTATCTTCAACAATCTCATAAAGTGCGCGTTTGAGCGGTCTTGCGCCGTACACAGGATCAAATCCAGCTTCAGCGATAAGCGCTTTAGCCGCCTCGCTTAGCGTAATTGTAATATCACGCTCTTGTACTTTTTTCACAATCTCACTAAAGAAAAGATCCACAATTCCCTTAATCTGCTCACTTCCAAGTGGGTTAAAAATGATGATATCATCAAGTCTGTTTAAAAACTCAGGCTTAAAAGAGAGTTTAAGTTCACCCATCACCGCGTCTCGCATTGTGTCATAATCGCTATTGAGACTCATAATCTTCTCGCTTGCGATATTACTGGTCATGATGATAATTGTATTTGTAAAATCGACTGTCACTCCTTTGTTGTCTGTTAAACGTCCATCATCAAGCACTTGAAGTAGGATATTAAATACGTCAGGATGCGCTTTTTCTACCTCATCTAAAAGTACGACGCTGTATGGTTTGCGGCGCACCGCTTCTGTGAGTTGTCCGCCTTCATCATAGCCAACATACCCTGGAGGTGCACCGACAAGGCGTGAAACGGCGTGTTTTTCCATATATTCACTCATATCGATACGCACCATTGCCTCTTCTGTGTCAAAGAGAAATTTTGCCAAAGTTTTGGCTGTTTGCGTTTTTCCAACACCAGTTGGTCCTAAGAAGAGAAAACTTCCAATTGGTCTATTTTTGTCACTGAGCCCTGCCTTATTGCGTTTAATTGCTCGAGCGACTGCATGCGTCGCACGCTCTTGACCGATTACAGAAAGATTGAGTTCATCCTCTACATGTAAGATCTTTTCCTTCTCGCTTTGAAGCATTTTATTGACAGGGATGCCCGTCCAACGGCTTATAATAGAAGCAATCGCATCCTCATCGACACTGTTTTTAAGCAGTGTTCCCTCACGTTGCATCTCTTTCCATTTCTCTTGCAACTCTTTTTCATCACTTTGAAGTTTTGGAACAGTCCCATACTCAATCTCGGCAGCTTTAGCGAAATCTCCGCTGTTTTTTGCCATTTCTGCTTCACGTTTTTTATTTTCTACTTCCGATTTTATGGATGCAATCTGCTCAAAAATCCCTTTTTCATGGTTAAACTGTGACTCAAGAGCACGTTTTTGCTCCTGCGCATCTGCAAGCTCTTTTGCAATCTCCTCTATACGTTTTGTATTACTCGCAGACTCCTCCATTTTGAGTGCTTCACGTTCCACATTGAGTCCTTGAATCTTTCTTTTAATGGACGCAAGTGCATTGGGTTCGCTCTCAATTTGCATCTTCAGTTCAGCGGCAGCTTCATCAATAAGATCAATCGCTTTATCTGGCAAAAATCTATCTGTAATATAGCGTTCGCTCAACTTCGCAGCCGCAACCAAAGCTGAGTCGGTGATAGTAATATTATGATACGTCTCAAGATTTTCCTTAATACCCCGTAAAATCTGTAACGCTTGGTTGATACTTGGTTCATCCACACGAATTGGTTGAAAACGTCTTTGCAGTGCTGCGTCCTTTTCAAAATATTTTCTATACTCTTTTAAAGTTGTCGCTCCGATTGTGCGCAGTTCCCCACGAGCAAGAGCGGGTTTGAGGATATTGGCAGCGTCCATACTTCCCTCACTCGCACCAGCACCTACAATAGTATGAATCTCATCAATAAAAAGAATGATATTTGTGCTTTGTTTTACCTCATCGATCACCGCTTTTAAACGATCTTCGAATTCTCCTCTATATTTTGCTCCAGCAATAAGTGCACTCATATCTAGAGCGACGACACGTTTATTTTGTAAAGATAAAGGAACCTCTTTATTATAAATTCGCTGTGCCAAACCCTCGACTAATGCTGTTTTACCAACCCCTGGCTCACCCAAAAGGATAGGATTATTTTTCGTTTTACGAATCAAAATCTGCATCGCACGGTTAATCTCTTCATCCCGCCCGATAACAGGAGAGAGCTTGCCTTCAGCTGCTTGTTTTGTAAGATCAATTCCATATTTTGAAAGTGCCTCGAGATTTTCATCTCCTGTTTGCGAATCAATTTTTTGCCCTGCACGAAACGATTCAAGTGTTTTGGCTAAATCAAGCGTATTGACATATTTTCCTATAATCTCGCTAAATGGCGCTTCTTTGAGATTTGCAATAATATAGCTATCAACCGCTAAAAATGAATCCCCATTCTTTGTCATTTCCCCTGCACCGCGTTGCAAAGAATCTACAAACTTTTTAGAGAGTTTGATATTTTCTTTACTTACAGAAGATGATGTAGGAAACTTGTTTGCCATGCTTTTTATATCAAGCTCAATAGCGGTTTTATCAACATTCATTTTATTAAACGCCTGATTTAAGACTGAGTTTGTATTTGTCAATTGCGCCCATAAAAAGTGAGTTGGATCAACTTCCATATTTTTGTTGTGCAGGGCCAAAGAAATCGAGGACTCTATGCCCTCTGTCATATTGTGTGTGAGTTTTTCAAAAATATTATTCATTGTTTTTCCTTTGTTTTAGAAGATAAAAAAATTATATCAAATTGAGTCACTTAATGTCAAGTTAATTTAGTCCTTACATGTAACCAATAGAAAATATCGAAAATGCAGTTTCAAATCTATTGTTATATAAATGAGTTTTAAGTATAATATCCGTCTTTAAAATTTAACCCTGAAACTAGGTAAATAATGCTCAATAAAAAATTCTTGACTCTTGGTTTTGTAACAACTGCAACACTCATTGGTCTGCTTTTCACCCCATCGCTTTTTGCTGGTACCCCGCTGCAAAAAGTCACAAAAAAACATACTTCAGAAGCATCTAGACTCGAAGCACTCGCAAAGTTTACTAAAGTCTTAAGCATAGTCGAACAATACAATGTTGATGATGTTACCTTAAATGAACTCATCGATAAATCCTTACAAGGACTGATGACAAATCTTGATGCACACTCTGCTTTTATGAATAAAAAAAGTTTTGATAGTCTCAAAGTCCAAACAGATGGCGAATTTGGCGGTCTTGGCATTACGGTTGGAATGAAAGATGGTGCACTGACCGTTATCGCTCCTATGGAAGGCACACCTGCGGATAAAGTCGGGATAAAAGCCGAAGATATCATCCTAAAAATCAATGACAAATCCACACTTAATATGACCATTGATGATGCAGTTTCGCTGATGCGTGGCGATATTGGAACACCAATTGATATTACCATCGTGAGAAAAAATGAAACAAAACCGCTTCATTTTCATATCATCCGTGGAAAAATCGACATCCAATCTGTTTATACAAAGCAGATTGATGATTCTGTTTTATATATAAGAGTTACAAGCTTTGATAAAAAAGTTGTTGATGGCGTTAAAAAAGCGATCAACCAAAATAAAAACAAAGACAAGGGCATTATCTTAGATCTTAGAAATAATCCTGGTGGTCTTTTAGATCAAGCGGTGGGTCTTGTTGATCTTTTTGTTGATAGCGGCATTATTGTTTCTCAAAAAGGACGCTCACAAAGTGAAAACAAAACTTATGAAGCAACCCTAAGCGCTACAATCACAAAAATGCCTATGGTTGTGCTTATCAATGCAGGCAGTGCAAGTGCATCTGAGATTGTTTCAGGAGCATTGCAAGACCATAAACGTGCAGTTTTAGTAGGCACAAAAAGTTTTGGAAAGGGAAGCGTGCAAGTAGTATTGCCTATCTCGCAAGAGGAAGCGATAAAGCTGACAATCGCAAGATATTACCTTCCAAGCGGACGCACCATCCAAGCAGTTGGAGTCACTCCTGACATTGAAGTCAATGAGGGCGAGATCAAAACAAACGACACCAATGATTTTGCAATCAAAGAAGCTGATCTCAAGCAACACCTTGAGACAGAGTTGCAAAAAGATGACGGAAAAGCACAAACAGCGCAAACAAAAGAAAAAAATGACACCATCATTACAAAAGAGCAGATGTACAAAGATTTACAACTCAAAGAGGCATTTGGAATCATCAAAGCCCTCATCATAACAAAAGGATAAAAAATGGAAAAACGCGAACTTCTTTATGAAGGAAAAGCTAAAAGACTTTATTTAACAGACGACAAAGAGTTAGTTATTTCTGAGTTTAAAGATGACCTTACTGCATTTAACGGACTTAAAAAAGCGAGTGAAGCAGGAAAAGGAGCATTAAACAATAAAATCTCTACTGAACTTTTCAAGATGCTTGGCGAAAAAGGGATTCCGACACATTTTGTCAAAATGTTAGATGACAACCATATGCTTCACACAAAAGTAGATGTAATTTTGATTGAAGTCATTGTTCGCAACATCGCAACAGGAAGTTTGAGTAAAAATCTAGGCATTGAAGATGGAACAGTACTTCCATTTACTTTAGTTGAGTTTGATTATAAAAACGATGCACTTGGTGATCCCAAACTCAATGATCAGCATGCACTCATATTAGGGCTTGTCGAGTATCAAGATGAGTTGGACAAAATCCGTCGTATGGCGCGTCAAATCAATGATATTTTACGTCCATTCTTTGCACAAAAAGGACTAAATCTTGTTGATTTTAAACTTGAATTTGGAAAAGATAGTCATGGAAATATCATTTTAATCGATGAAATATCTCCAGATAACTGCCGTTTTTGGGATATGAATACAGGTGAGAAAATGGATAAAGACCGTTTTCGTCAAGGTTTAGGCGGTCTTAAAATGGCTTATGAAGAAGTTTTAAATAGAATATTAGGAAAATAAAAATGACAGCAATCGTAAATATTTCACTCAAAAATGGCGTTCTTGATTCTCAGGGAAAAGCGGTACACCATGCACTCAACTCTCTTCATTTTGAAGGGATTCATGATGTTCGCGTAGGCAAACAGATTATCTTAAAAATCGATAGTGATGATCATGACAAAGTGCGTGCGGATGTAACACAGATGTGTGAGGATTTGCTTGCGAATACCGTTATTGAAGATTACGATATCGAGCTTGTCAAATGAAAGTAGCAATACTTCAGTTTCCAGGTACAAACTGCGAATATGACACAGAGTATGCTTTTAAAAAGCTCGGTGCCCAAACGCAGATTATCTGGCATAAAGAAACAACACTTCCAACAGATGTCGATCTTGTCGTTGTTGCGGGTGGATTTAGCTATGGAGATTATCTCAGAAGTGGTGCTATCGCAAAATTTTCTCCTATCATGAAAGCGGTCAGGGCGTATGCTTCTCGTGGTGGAAAAGTTCTTGGAATTTGTAATGGTTTTCAAGTCCTCACAGAATCCGGTTTGCTTCCAGGGGCACTAAAAAGAAATGAGAGTTTGCACTTTATCTCTCGTCATCACCATCTCAAAGTCGTTGCAAATGACAATGTTTTTTTAGAAAAACTAGAAAATAATACTATTATCAATATCCCAATAGCCCATCACGATGGTAACTACTTTATTGATCCACAAGGGCTTGAAACACTCTATGCAAACAATCAAGTTTTGCTCAAATATAGTGATAAAGATGGAAATGAATCCAATCCAAACGGCTCTGTTGATGCGATTGCAGGAATCTGTAACAAAGAAAAAAATGTATTTGGTCTTATGCCACACCCTGAACGTGCAATGGAGATTATTTTAGGAAGCGACGATGGTGTCAAAATGCTTGAGGGCTTTTTAAGCGCGTGAAACGGTTACTCCTTGCATTTTTGCTTCTATTTTATACCTCTTTTGCCGAAGATACTAACACATCCCTTGAGCAAATTCCTCTTGAGGAAGTAGTAACAGATGAGGTTCCACAAGAGGTTAGCGGGCCTGAAATTATAGAAGTTTCTTATGACACTGTGCCACGCAGAATTGTCAATGGTGAAATTTTCTCTATTACCATCAAATCACTTTCCACAGATCCAAACTATCAAGATATCTCTTTTTCTCTTGAAAATGGCGTACATGTAAAGCTCATTGATGACAAAACAACGCAAACAAAAGAGGGCAACTACTTTTATGATACTTTTTACTTTCAAGTCATAGGTTCAAACGCAAAGCTCCCAGATATTGTGGCAACCGCAAGCGATGATTCAGAGGTTTCCTATCCTGTGCCAACAAGACTTGCTGGTCAAAGACTCAATGTTGTGACACTTAATCCTAGAGCTGACTTTTCCAATGTCCTTGCAGAAGATTTCAATTTGCTCACGCATAAAATTACAAGCTATGACAAAGATCACAACATTGTCTTATTTACAGCAACAGCAACAAGATCTGATTTGAGCCGTATGCGGATTCTCAATGTTGAAAAACAAGGGATTGAATCTATCGACAACAGCTTTATGAGCCCAAGAATCACTTACTACGCGATTATAAAAAAGGGGATTGAAAATTTTGAGTTCACCTACTTCAATCTCAAAGATCAAGCGTTTGAAAAAGTCTCAATTGCCATTGTAATTGATGATGATAGTGTTGTAACCCAAAGCGATCTCTCACCAAAAAATCAGCAGTTTATAGGATTAAAAGTCACGATTGCATCTGTATTTTTAATTATAATTCTTGCATTTATCGTTTGGAGAAAAAAATATAAACTCTTAATTATTGCACTCTTGCCAATAGCTTACATCGTTTCTGCACTCAAACCATCAGATGAGATGTGTGTGAAACAGGGTTCAAATGTTTATCTTCTTCCTTTAAACAATGGGACAGTCTTTTACAAAACGCTCACAGAGGAGAAGCTTGAAATCCAAAGTGAAAGCGGTGATTTCAAAAAAGTAAAACTCAGTAGTGAGAAAGTGGGATGGGTAAAAAATGCAGATGCTTGCTCGAATTAGTTGGGCGTATGCAACCTTTATAATCTTTGCAGGCATGAGCTTGATGATTCTTATCTTCAAGCTTGTTCCAAACCCTTGGGCGCAAAAAATAGCTTCAAAATTTATACAGATTTTTACTTTTTGGTCTTATGAAAAAATAGGTCAAGAAGATTATAATACTCAAATGTTTTTAATCAACCATCAAAGCGACCTTGATATTGGTGTTATGGAACTTGCCTCAAAGCGAGACCTCGCTTGGGTTGCTAAAAAAGAGCTTTTTGACATCCCTTTCTTTGGACTCACACTGCGTTTGCCTCGTGATATTCCCATCGAGCGAGAGAGTAAAAGCTCACTTGTCAAACTCCTCAAAGCGAGTAAAGAGAAACTCGATGAGGGACGGGTCATCACCATTTTTCCTGAGGGCACAAGAAGTACAAGCGGAAAAATGCTTCCTTTTAAACCAGGGGCTAAGATAGTAGCCGATAAATACGCACTTTGTGTACAGCCAGTGGTGCTTTTAGCAACTGCGTCTTGCTACAACATCAAAAAATATTATTACAGACCACGCAAGATAAAAGTAATCTTTTTAGACTCTTTTGTTGCGGATAAAGAGGATCCAAAATGGATGGAAAATTTACGCATAAAAATGCAGAAAGTATATGATGATGAGCTGGCAAACAATACTAGCAATCGGTAGCGGTGGTTTTATTGGGGCGGTTCTTCGCTCCTATGTCAATGGTCTCGTTGCCGCAAAACTCCCACATGACTTGCCCTATGGCACGCTTGGTGTCAATTTGATTGGTAGTTTTATTATGGGCGTTTTAATTGCTTATTTTATGTACACAACTTTTTTCTCCTTACATGTAAAGAGTTTTTTAACAACAGGCATCTTAGGCGCTTTTACGACCTACTCTACTTTTGCTATGGAGAGTTTTTTTCTCTTACAAGGAGGCAGTATTACACTCGCAATCCTTAACATGGGGCTCAATCTTTTTGGGACTATTTTACTCGCGGGAAGTGGGTTTACTCTTGCTAAATATCTTATAAAACCTACTTTGGGTTAATTTCAATAATAGCATCACTACACCAAGTAGCTAGCTCTTTATCATGCGTGATTAAGAGCATTCCCATCTGTTCTAACTGCCCTAAAAGTAGCTTCATCACATCAAGCTGGATAATATTATCAAGTGCGGACGTTGGCTCATCTAACAAAAGCAGTTGTGGTTTCATAAGAAGCGCACGCAAGATGGAAGCGCGTTGGAGCTGACCACCTGAAAGCTGGTGCGCATATTTTTCCAAATAGACTCCATCAAGGTTTATTCCCTCAAGATAGGTCTCAATCTCACGGATGTCGGCCACATCTTTTATCTGCTCGATAAGTGGATAGCTTGGATGAAAAGAGCTGTAGGGATCCTGAAAAACCTGTGTAACTCTCTTACATGTAAGCGTTCCTTTGAGCGGTTTTAAGTTTTTTAAAATAAGCTCAAAAAGTGTTGATTTTCCAGCCCCACTCTCTCCGACAATCGCCTTTATTTGCCCTACATGTAAAGAAAGATTAAAATCCTTATAGAGTAACTTCTCTTTTGAGTATCCAAAACTTAAATCCTCTACATGTAAGACTATTTCACTCAACGAATCTGACCTGAACCATAAATTTTATATTTGTATGTTGTCAGTCCCTCGATGCCCATTGGCCCGCGAGCATGGAGTTTGTTGGTACTGATGCCAACCTCCGCACCGAAGCCAAAAGCACCGCCATCGGTAAAGCGAGTCGAGGCGTTGAGATATACAGCGGCGGCATCAATAGCATTTAAAAACTTCTCAGCCACACTGATATTTTGTGTGATAATCGCCTCGGAGTGCCCAGAACCAAAACACACAATATGCTCAATGGCACCATCCACGCCATCAACCACTTTGATATTTAAAATATTTGCGAGATATTCTGTGTCAAAATCTGCATCACTTGCATGCGCAACGGTGATAATCTCTTGTGTTGCGGCACACCCTTTAAGTGATGTCCCCGCTGCATCAAAAGCGACTTTTAGCTGTACAAGTGCCTCTTTTGCAATCGCTCTATCTACAAGCAGTGTTTCCATCGCATTGCAAACTCCGGGGCGTGAGACTTTTGCGTTGATAGCAATTTTGATGGCATCTTCCATGATGGCATCTTTATCGATATAAGTATGGCACTGCCCTTTATCGTGTTTGACAACGGGCACGCTTGCATTTGCACACACATAACGGATCAAGCCCTCGCCGCCGCGCGGGACGATGAGATCGACATATTTATCCATTTTTATCAGCTTTGCGACGCCCTCTCTTGAAGCATCTGGTAAAAGAGAAATCAGTGAAGTGGGAAGATCGTTTGCTAGCAAAACGGAGCGCAAAACCTCTGCAATGGCAATATTGGAGTTTTCTGCCTCTTTGCCGCCTTTTAGCACACAGACATTGGAACTTTTAAAACACAAAGCTGCGGTATCGCTTGTCACATTTGGACGGGATTCATAGATGATTCCAATCACGCCAATAGGAATGCTCACCTTCTCGATTTTAAGCCCATCTTCTGTAACCCAGCCATCAAGAACCCGTCCAACAGGCTCTTTTAAAGCAGCAATTTCCTCTTGTGCCACCGCCATCGCTTCAATGCGATTTTCATCTAAAAAGAGTCTATCTTTGAGTGCACTTGAAAGATTTGAGACCTCTGCATCTCTCATATCAAGCGCGTTTGCTTCCATAATCTTCATCGTGTTTGCACGCAGAGCTTGTGCCATTTGATGCAAGATTTTATTTTTTTGTGCACCGCTGAGTTCATTTAAAACACGGCTTGAACGCTTTGCTTCTTTTAAAAAGTTTTCCATTTTACGCCTTTAAACTCTTGTATCTGTACTCAAGTTTTTCATATAAAAACTCAGGAGCAATATCGCCATCAATCTCCCATATATCTTTCATGATGACATTATCCTCCACTCCATTCCAGAGTTTTATATACGAACCATCTTTATATCCATGATCTTGGCGGAACTGATTGAGGATATTTTTGCCCACATACAAGCGGTAAAGTGTGCCAATATCCAGCCCGCTCATCTTTGCTAAAGTAAAAAAATGCTCAATCATCTTTGAAAGATTAAAACCCTTACATGCAAGCGCATCGAGCATCAAAACTTCTACTTGCTCGATAATCTCTTGCTCTAAAGCATAGTGCGTATTTTGTTTTGTAAACGCCACATAAGAAGCAACCCCACAACTTTGGTTTGCCAAATCTTCAAAACTCAGTTTGCCCACTGCAGCGTTTTGCTCGATTACCAAACTCAAGATAAAATGCCAGACATCCACAACTTCAATTTTAAGATTGTCCCAGTCAGGTTCTGCGGCGATATTTTTCCAATGTTTCCATGCAAAAGAGTCAATCATCTCAGCACATTCCATATAAATACAGCGCTTCCAGTTGATCTCTTTGCCGTTTTTTGTAACCCCACTTATCCAATCTGTGCCGTTTGTCGCATCATTTAACTGTTGTTGGAGTTCTAACATCAAACCTATTTTTTCCATAAAAAACCTTTTTAAAAATGAGTGTTGTATTTTACTTTGTTATGCTAAAATTTTTCCAAAAAAGTCCCAAAAAGAGATCTCATTGATGCAACGCATAAACTGCCGAAGATGCCACTACTATTTTGTTACATGGAACGCTTCACAGCCTCACGGGTGTAAAGCGTATGGGTTTAAGTCCAAAATGATTCCCTCAATGGTTGTCAAACAAAGCAGTGGGATGGATTGTGCCTATTTTAGCCCCAAACCTATTCCCGAGTCCAAATAAACTTCTTTCCAAATCCAAAAGTGTTGTCTGTAAATTTAAAAAAATCAATTTCAATCTTCCATAAAGTGGGGTTCATAGCCAAAGCGTAGGGAAATCGCTTCAAATAAACCCGCTTTTCATCCTTACTTGGTAGCATTTTTCCCCGAAACTGCACGCCTTGAATCTTGCCTACACTTTGCGTTTCAAGGTGCACAGTTCCTGAGACAAAAATATTTTGTAAAACATTTCCAATATGCTCTGTTTTGTTTTCTGATGCAACGATAAAGCTTTGTTCTTCCCTGTCATAGGCGTAAAAAAGAGTGCAAGAGGTGCAGCGGTTATCCTTACATGTAGCCAGTGATAAGGTGTGGTGTTTGCCTAAAAACGCCTCTATTTTTTCAAGGTTTTCAGTCATCAAATTTTATATCTTTAAAGAGGTATTTGAAAAAAAGTTCGCTCTGGCTAAGATCCCTTTTCAAAAGCATCATCGCACCTATTTCATCGGCTTGCATAGTCGCAAAGATCTCCTCTGCGGCAGTTAATTTATAATAATCTTTTAAAAACTCGATTAAAATATCAAAATTATCTTTGGGTTTGAGTTTTGGATTGCTCATTTTCTTATACACTTTATACGCTTCTCAATCAATCTCTATCATCTTTTAAGCCTCTCTAGTGCATCTTGCAATCTTGCCGTTGCCTCTTGCATAATCTGTGTAGAAACTGCAAAGTTAAGCCGCATATAGCCGCGTCCCTCCTTAGAAAAGGAGATGCCAGCTGAAAGTCCAAGTTTAGCCTCATACACAAAAAAATCTCGCAACTCTCTCTCACTCAAGCCCATACGCGAGCAATCAAGCCATGCAAGATATGTCCCCTGCGGAGCAATAAAAGAGATTTTATCACTCTGTTTTTTACACACCTCTTGCAGCATGGCAATATTTTTTTGCAGATGGATTTTGAGTTTCTCAAGCCAAAAATCTCCCTGCATGTAAGCACACTCAAATGCAATATGCCCCAAAGCGGTGCCTTGTGCAAAATGGATGCCATCATAGACTTTTTTGTAATTTTCTCGAAGCACTTTGTTTGTGATAGCGACTGTACTGATGGCAAAAGAGGCAAGATTGAAACTTTTTCCCACTCCAAAAGCGCTCACGCAAATCTGCGCTGCTGCTTCACTCAAAGAGGCAAAAGGGGTGTGCTTGTGTGGCGCATAGACAAGGTCACTGTGAATCTCATCTGAAAAAACAATGATATTGTGCTCTAAACAGATGGCTGCCAACTCTAAAAGTTCCTCTTTTTTCCAAACACGTCCGATAGGATTGTGGGGAGAACAAAGCAATAGCAGTTTTGTGTTTGCATCTATTTGAGAACGTAGCTGTTCAAAGTCAAAGCTGTACTCGCCATTGGCATCTTTTTTAAGAGGATTTTCTAAAATTTTTCGCTGGTGTTGCGTTACACTGTGAAAAAATGGAGGATATACAGGCGTTTGAACGATAATCTTATCGCCCACTTTACTAAAAGCTTCAATGGCCACGTTCATACTTGCCACAACCGAGTGCGAGTACAAAAGATCCTCTGGCGAAAATGTAATATCATGGTGGCGTTTCAACCATGCAATTTGCGCCAAAAATGCAGAAGTTGGCATCTCTTCATAGCCAAAATTTGGATGTTGCAACCTTTTTTGCACTGCTGCTATTACAAAATCAGGCGTATCAATATCCATATCTGCAACCCACATCGGAAGCACGTCTGTGGTATGAAATAATTTCTCTTTGAGTTGATACTTTTCTGCGTTGGTGTTTTCTCTGCTTACACTATGAGAAAAATCAACACTCATTTTTTTCTCCACACACTCATCTGCGCAATCGTATGCTGGTATTTTCTCACACTCTCTTTGATTACAAAGGGAATATCGCTTACATGTAAGAGCTCAAACTGCTCTGCGAGTATCTTTTTTAGACTCTGCAGGGTTCGTACCTCTTGCCCTTTTTCATCTTTGTATCCGCCAAGCCACAGCTCTTTTTTGGTCGAGCTCTCTTGCCAAGTGTATGGGGAAGTCAAAACAAGCGTGCCATGCTCGTTTAGACGGTGAGCAATATCTTGTAAAAAAAGGAACGGGTTATAGAGTCTATCGATAAGATTTGTCGCCATAATAAGGTCATATCCGCAAAGATTTTCTTTGAGGTTACACGCATCACCCTGCCAAAAATGGGTCTTACATGTAAGCTCGCTGTAACCTAATGCTTCAAGTGTAACTTTTTTTAAACTATAAAGTTCACCCTCCTCTTTGGAGTGATATGCGATATAGCCTTGCTCTTTGAGCCGTGTTGCCACAGAGATAAAACGCGCCGAGAAATCAACCCCTTCGACAAGGTCAAAAGTTTTTGCCAACTCAAAAGAGCCCCGACCAGTTGCACACCCTAAATCGAGTGCTTTGGTAGTATTTAGCGCAAAAGAGGCGGCTTGTTTTGCACACTCTAACGCAAAATTTTTCACACCAAAATACTCCTCGCCATACTGAAACTCACAGTATTGAGACACCAGCTCATCACTCTCATAAATGTCACTCATTTGTGTACTCTCCTCTTGATAAGCAACACAATAGCGAAACCCAGCATGCTGATAAAAATGGCGTCTAAACGCATAGCGGGCGTGTTTTGTAATCTCATTTCCCGTGCTTATGAATGAACCGCCTTTTAAGAGATTGTGCTTTGTATCAAAGGTTGGTGTTGAAAAATCATCATACACAAAGTGCACCCTAAAGCCCTCAAATCCACTAAATGGCGTGCGCGTCCACTGCCAAACATTGCCAACAACATCATAGATTTCACCAAATACAAACCGATCTACGCTACAAGCACTCATGTGGTGGGAGAGATTGCTATTTGCAAGCCTATCATCAAACTCGGGCACATCTTTTAAGCCTGAAAACTCATAAAGTCTATACCACTGCGCTTCGCTTGGCAGATGATAAGTGATGCCATCGCGCTTGGAGATATAGCGACAATAGGCCTCGGCTTCAAGCACATTGACATCCACTGGCCAATTATTTGGCATGGCGATAAGACGACTGAGTGTTCTATACTTGAATGAAGAACCATCTTTGACCCAAAAAACTGGATGTTTTGCTTGCGTAATAGCTAGAAACTTGAGTCCCTCTGCATCCCAAAAACTCTCATCTTCATACCCGCCACTTAAAACAAACTCCATAAACTCGCCATTACTCACTAAAAACTTTGCAACTTGAAACTCTGCAACCTTACATGGTAGGGTTCCATACTCGTTATCCCAGCCATAGAGATGATGGGAATGCTCTTTGCCTAAGGTAAGGATATCGCCTGTGATTGGTACAAGCGCATTTGCAGGAAAATGCTCACTCGCATCATCAAAAATAGTAAATTCACTCACCTCTTTTATAAACTCGAGTGGCATTTGGCGGTGCAAAACTGAAGAGGTTTCTATGTGAATGCGCTCATGCTCGATTCCCATTAAGATAATCCAAAAAGGGTCTTCCCATGTGATAGGCAGAGAAAGCGGAAGTGTGCTAATGAGCCCATCGACAAGGATGCGCACTTGGTTTCTGTAAGCACGCACCGCCTCTACTGCTGGCCATCTACTGCTTAGGCTTTGTAAATCATCCCAAGCCATTTCATCCACACCGATTGCGAATATAGACTCAAACTCAGCATTGATGCGCTCTTTAATAAGGCCCGCTAAGATGAGCTTATTGACAAAAAAAGTAGCCGTATGACCAAAATAAAAAATCATAGGATGCCGTGTTGGCTCTGATTGTCTGTAAAAGACCATATCATCTTTTAAAAGATCAAAAAGCCGCTCAAAGAGATCGAAACTATTGTGAAAATAGCGTCGAATCTCTGCGCGTTTTTTTTCTACATTATCTCCACTCAAAAGCGGTGGAAAGCTATGGTATTTTTCTAACATATCACTAAACACTCACTTCATATAAAATGTTATTGGCTCAGGTTTACCGATATAAAACCCCTGTCCATAATCAACGCCAAGAGATTTTACCATTTCATAAATCTCAACTGAGGAAACAAACTCTGCAATGGTCAGCACATTCATTTTCTTTGCCAACTCTACAATGGTTTGCACCATAATCTGAGAGTTTTTATCTCTGTCAATATTTGAAACCAGCGAAGCATCTATTTTAATATAATCAATTGGAAGATTGAGTGCGTGTGAAAAGTTCGAGTATCCACTTCCAAAATCGTCAAGTGCTATCTTTGCACCATAAGAACGCGCTCTTTTACAGAAATTGAGCACCTCTTCGTAGTCTTCAATACCCTCTGATTCTAAAAGTTCAATGGTTACAAGATGGCAATAGGAGAAAAGCTCAAGCTCACCATAGATAAAATCCAGTGTCGATTTATTTGTAATATCATCCACAGAGACGTTAAACGAGCATGGAACTTGATAATTTTTGATTACATGTAGGGTGTTTTCTACTACTTTATGGGTCAGTGCTTCATAGAGTCTATGCTTTTTTGCTACTTCAATAAAGAGAAATGGAGCAATCACATGGCCATTATCTAAAAGTCGTACAAGCGATTCATATTTCGTGACTCTTGTAGCATCTTGCAAGGGAGCTATAGGCTGAAAATAGGAGATAACACCATCATTTTCAAAAGATCGCAAAAGGGTATTATAACAGTCAAGTATCTTAATGTGCTCCTCTTCTATCTTTTTATCCTTTGCAAAAATCTCTAGAGATATATTGCGTTTTTTGGCATCTTTAAGTGCCATATCTGCATAGGCAAGCATCTTTGCATCACCAGAAAATGAGAGCCCAGCACTGATATTGAGATTAAAACTTTTCTCTTCATATCGAAATAGATTTTGCGTATATTTTCCAAGAAGTTCTTCGATCATGACTATGAAATCTGTCTTTACTCTTGTCGTATCTTTCTCAACAACAACAAATTCATCGCCACTGATATGATAGACTTTGCAAGCATATTTGAGTACAAATCTATCAATAAATTCGGCACTTAAACGCAACATATTATTGCCCATCTCTTCGCCGTAAATATCATTGAACTGCTGAAATTTATCGATATCTAAAATAGCAAGCATTGAGAAGTTATACTTTTGCATATCTAAAAGCAGTTGGTTACGATTTGGGAGTGAACTAATATGGCTTGTATAGATTTTGGAGTGTAATTCGACTGTTTTTTTCTCTATTTCTGCTTCAAGATCTTCGCTATATTTTGCAAGTTCTGCTTTTAAATAACGCTGCTCTTTCTCGGCATCCTCGGCACGTTTGAGTTGGATATTTACTTTTTTATTTAACGATACAAGTTTATAAAGTGTAAAAAGTATGATAGCAAATGATGTAAAAAACGAGAGAAGTATTCTCATCTTTATATCAACACTCGAAATTCTAAGATTTTCTATCTCTTTAATAAGCTCTTGTTTTACTAGATCAGCGAGCTGCCCTGTATCTTGAGTAAACTTTTTATTAATACTGTTAAATCCAAGCAAGGCATCTTCAATATCCTCTTTGTTACCTCTTTGAAGTGCCTGATACAAAGAGCTATTGACAGTTTCATAGGCTATAACTCTTCTCTTTATTACATCGAGTTTCTCTTGGATTTCTGGATTTTGCAGTGTAAAACTTCTTAAGAGCTCATCTATTTGGGCAATATCTGATTGAATATTTTCAAAAGAGGAGCTCATGGCTTCATGAGAATTTTTATTGTTTAAAACAACTGTAGCTAAGACATCAGAATTATGCACTTTGATGTCATTATCAAGTTTTGATGCAAACGCAGAAATTTTCATCTGATCATACGCAATAAAATCTATTGTTTTGGCCGTTGATGCCATACTTTGTAAACTCAAATAGAGTGGGAAAATCATAAAGAAGATTCCAATAAA
>JAVHOA010000095.1:0-15965 GCA_036169815.1 Sulfurimonadaceae bacterium | reverse complement strand
AAACCTGTAGTACCAGAGAGAGTCAATCCAGCAGATGGATTGGATAGACTGATTTGATAGTCATCGATATTTCCATTTCCTTTGGGAATCGACATCGCACTGTGAGCAAAAACAGTCAAATCTAAGTTTTTGAATTTTTCAATATCTATCCCAAGTCCTAAAGTCATCATATCGCCAAGCACCTTTGTGTTTGTAGCAGTAACATCTGGACCTAAATAGGGATGAGCTTTGAGATTATGCAGATAGTTAAATCCTCCAGAGATAAGCGCATCTCCATAAAAATCCAATTTTGTGTCTGCGTAAACACCAATCACATCTGCATTATCGATATTTTCTCGATTACACTGGTAGGGATAAAATGCCTCTCTCAAAGTATAGGCTTTGGCTACAATTGCTCTTACAAAACTCTTATCATACTTTTGCGTAGCGATGGCGCCATACGTATTCATATCAAAGACAAGAGAGGGAAACATCGACTTTCTTTGCGTATTCTGCGCATATTGCATTGGGGTGCCACCCGTTGTTGGCAATAACCCAAAACTAAAAGTAAATGCATCCTCTGCACCTTTATGTGGTGTAAAGTCAAAATACGCCCGATCCATATCAAAAGCACTTGAAACTGAACCAGATTGGATGTCACGAGAGAGAATACAAACTCTTTGGTAACTCTGAGAAGAGGTCATAAAAACTGCTCTTCCATGAAAATCCACTTGCTCATCAAGTACGGCATTCATGTTGAGACGAAATTTTATAACACTTGAGGGATCAAAATCTTTTGTGTACTCTTTTCTTCTATACTCACCTGTCGAGTTTCCATTTTGATCATAAATGAGTGTATTTTCATTTCCGCCAATCTTACCAACTTTATAATGAAATGAATCAGCTCGTAGCTCAAGTTCAGGAGAAAAGTTAATCTTATCTAAAATAGATTTTTTTTCAACTTTCTCCAATATAGGTTCCATCTGTTTGAAATCATCCGTATGGTGTTGATCTTGTTGTTCTAGAAATTTGATTTTTGTTTCTAAAAGATTGACTCTTTCAAGTAAAGCGACATCATCCGCACAAAGCATCAAAGGTAAAAGGAGCAGCAGTTTTTTTTTCATCTTATAATCCTGGCACAATTGGCTGGTCTGAGTCAGCGGCATGTTTGATGAGATACTCTTTGAGGTCATTTTTTTGTATTGTATTGAGAGTATTAATACCATAATCAATCTGTCTTCTTTCGCTTGAAAAAACTCTTTCCCATTGGGAAATCGCTTTTGTTCCAGCTAAAAGATTTAGTTTTTTTGCCAGTTGCTCAATGTTTTGAGCACTTAAAAGAAAAGAGAAAAGAGAAATAATTATCAAAAAACGCAAATGAAGAGCCCTTTTTTCACTGATTATAGCATACAAAGAAGTGTTTGCACTCTTTTTGCTAACTGCTTTGGACGTATGCCTAAACTCTCTTCTACGAGAGTCGTATTTCCATGCTTGATAAAACTATCTTCATATTCAAAACTCACAAGTTCTATATTTTGAATATGATGTGCCGATAAAAACTCTAAAATAGCACTACCAACGCCACCTGCTTTTGCACTATCACTAAAAACAAACCATTTTTTATGCTTACATGTAAGGCTTAAAAGCATCGTTTCATCCAGTGGTTTTACAAATCTCAGGTCCAAAAGTGAGGGCTCAAAATCAAGATATTGCAGAGTTTCATACGCGCGTCCAACACCATTTCCATATCCAATAAATAATACATCACAACTATTTGAGAGCATTAACTGTGATTTTCCAACATGAAAAGGAAGCGATTCTGGGAGTATTGATGCTATAAAAGAGCCTCTTGGATAACGAATAGTGCAAGGGTGTATATAAGTCGCGGCAAACCCTACGGCTTGGTGAAATGACTTTTCATCATGTGGCGCAAGAAGCGTCATATTTGGAATGGCTCTGAGAAAACTGATGTCAAAAGCGCCTTGATGCGTCTCTCCGTCTTCACCAACTATCCCCGCGCGATCAAGCGCAAAAACAACTGGTAAATCCATAATACACACATCATGAATCACCTGATCATAGCCACGTTGTAAAAAGGTGGAGTAGATGGTGCAAAAGGGTTTAAAACCCTCTTTTGCCATCGCAGCCATGGAAGTGACTGCGTGTTGCTCTGCAATGGCGACATCCCAAAAACGATCTGGATATTTTTCCATTAGTGCTAAAAGCCCAGTTCCACTTGGCATCGCCGCTGTTACACCGACTATTTTTTCATTTTTACTCGCTACATGTAAGAGTGCATCTGTATAGATTTGTGTTGCTGATTTTGTAGGAGATTTTTTAAAACTCTCACCACTCTCTAGATCAAAAGGACCTACGCCATGCCACTTTTCATGCTTGCCCTCGGCAATTTCATACCCTTTGCCTTTAAGCGTTTGTGCATGGATAATAACGGGTTTTTTCATCCCTTTTGCAAGTTCTAAAACCTCAATAAGTCGTTTTAAATCATGTCCATCCACAGGACCAATATAATCAACACCCATCTCTTCAAAAATAAGTCCAGGAGTAATAAGTTTTAAAGACTCTTCCAATCTTTTTGCGATATAACGGGCACCCTCTCCAAAATTATCAACAAAATTTTCTGTTCTTTTTTTAAATTTTTGATAAAAAGGAGAAGCCATTGCAGAGCTAAGCATACGACTGATTGCACCAATGGGTGCAGCTATACTCATCTCATTGTCATTTAAAATAATGACCATTGGATATTTGCGATCACCAAGCTCATTGAGCGCTTCATAGACCATACCGGCTGTCATCGAGCCATCACCAATCATCACAACCGGCACTCTTGAGTCTTGCTCTCCTTTAAGCGCAATCGCTTTTGCAGCACCAACACCCAAAGAGATAGAGGTGGAACTGTGCCCCGCTACAAAATAATCATCAGCACTTTCAGAGGGTTTAGTATAACCGCTCAGTCCACCAAACTCTCGGAGTGTTTCAAAATCTTCCCAACGCCCAGTAAGGAGTTTGTGCGCATAAGCTTGATGGGAGACATCGAAAATGAAAGGATCTTTTGAAGAATCAAACACTTTGTGCATCGCAACAATAAGTTCTGTCGCACCAAGCGTGGAGCTTAAATGACCCCCATTTTTACTCACGACCTCTAAAATTCTTTCACGGATATTTTGACATAACTGGTTTAATTGTTCAATAGTATATGATTTGAGTTCTTTTTTCATGATTTCCTAATCTTGTTGCAATGCCGCTTGTTTGACTCTCTCATAACGGTTTAGAATCTGCGCATCGATATTTCCAGCATCACTTATGGCCACAACGCCACCAGCACTGACCGCTCTATCTGATATTATCTCTATATTTCCTAAAGATCCGATTTTTTCAGAGAGCCAGCCGTGATCATTTGGGTTCACTTTAAGTTTTATCTTACTTGCAGTTTGTAAATCTTTAATCAACTCGTACGCTAAAGTGTAGGCAACTTTTGAAGAGTTTGTACTAAGTTCGACTTCAATCACCTCTTTTGCAATATCTAAAGCCGCTTCTAATAGCTCTTTTTTGATGCTCTCGAGTGCAGTTTTATACTCATTTGCACTCTGTTCAAGTGCTATGATTGATTGAGCAAATTGAGCAATTGCAGTTGTTTTCTCACTTTCTAATTTTGCAAGCTTCTGCTCTTTTGCATCTTGCATCCCTTTTTCGTATGCTTCTTTTGTTTGGGCTTCTACTTTGATTTTGCACTCATCTTCTTGGGCTTCAAGCTTCATCTGCATTTTTATAAAGTTTGATGTCATCTCATCCGTTTTTCTAAGCAAAGATTCTACAAGCTCATCGCGACTATTCATCTCTATGGGCGTATCTTTTTCAAACTCCATCGTAGAAGGTTGCAAATGCTCTCGAGGGCGCTGCGTGGATTCTTCTAAGCTCATCACTCCATCAGCTCCATTAGTGGAAAAAACTTTAAATCTGTACTTATCTACAGAATGATTCACGAGATTATCTGTCGTGATTAATGTTTTCATGCCTAGCCAATCATCTCTTCAGATTCACCCATCTGTACAAGTCCCTGTTCAGACAACTGCGTGACGACTTCAACAATTTTACGCTGTGCGCTTTCAACTTCTTTCATTTTCACAGCACCCATAAACTGCATCTCCTCTTCAAATGTCTCACGCGCACGTTGCGACATATTTGAGAAAAATTTCTCTTTGAGATCCTCAGGAGAACTTTTGAGCGCAAGCATGAGATCTTGCTTCTCTGCAATTTTTAAAATCTCTCGAACTGCATTGCCATCAAGTTTTGCAATATCTTCAAATGTAAACATCATCTCCTTAATCGCACTTGCTAACTCTTCATCAATCTGTTCAATAGAAGTAAGTGTTGCCTTAGATGCTTTAGCTCCAAGCCTGTTAAATACATCCGCAACCGCACGCGGTCCACCAACTTCAACTTTATAACTCGCAAGAGACTCAAGTTTAGATTCAAGTACAGCACTTACACGTTTGATAACAGATGGGGAAATATCGCCTAGTTTTGCCATTCTCATCGCGACTTCAGCACGCAAATCATCAGAAAAATATCCAAGTACATCTGCGGCATTGGATGGGTCCATATGCGCTAAAATAAGTGCAATGGTTTGTGGATGTTCATTGACAATAAAATCAGAAAGTTGTTGTGGCTTGATTTTTGAAAGGTAGGCAAAGTTTTGAGAGTTTTGCATAGTTTTTGAGAGTTTATCAAGCACTTTTTTTGCTTCTTCAGGCCCTAGTGTACGGTATAACAGCTCTCTTGCATACTCAAGTCCACCAGATGTTAAATACTGATTTGACTGCACTATGGCATAAAATTCTTCTAAAACATTCGTAGCAATAGCCTTATCTATCGATCTACCAGAAGCAATAAATTTTGAAAGCTCCGTAATGGCATCAATATTTAAATGAGAAAATATATTTGCGGTCGTGTCTTCTCCGAGTTGCAACAATAAAATCGCAATCTTTTCAGCCATTGGCATCTCATCAAATTGCGCCTTTTGTGCTGATGACATATTCATAGTTAGCCCTCCGATGGTTTTTGGGTATTTGTGCCCATTGATTCTTCACTAATTAAACTTTGAATAATCATCGCAATATCATCAGGATGGTCATCTGCCATGGAACGAAGTTTCTCTAGTAACACTTCATATTTCAACCCATCTTCATCAAAGTTTTGTCCAACACCCAGTTGATCTTCCACACGTTTGCGCATCTCTTGAACCCGCTCAACAAGATTATCATCTGCATCATCTTCAAGGTCAAGCATCGGTCGCTCGATCTCCTCTTCCTCTTTTGAAACCTCAAGCATTTTTTGTGCAAAAGGAGCAATGACCTTCCTGTAAAGAACAAAAAGCGTAAGCGCTACAAAAATATATTTCAATATATCTGCAAATGGGGTGATATATTTTTCCATAAAACCTGAAACTTTCGTTGCTCCATCAACATTAAGTGCATCACTAGAGCTTTTAAATTCAAAGTTTTTAATCGAGACTTGATCTCCTCTTTCTTGATTGACACCGATGGCTTGTGAGACAAGTTGATTGATTGCATCTAACTGCCCTTGATCTAGTGCTACATACTTCATCTCATCAGTAGCAAGTCCATCTTTATCCATTTTGTGCTGGTATTTTCCATCCACGACAACCGCTGCAGTGATTCTTTTGATACGAGCAAACTGATCTTTGGCAGTTGATACTGTTTTGGATATCTCATAGTTGGTTGTACCAGTCGTTTTTTGATACTTTTCACTGCTTGTTTTATTGGCATCAAGTCCTTGTACTGGACCAATATTGCTCACCGTTCCAGGAACGCCTCCTGCATCGGAAACTGGCGTGCTTCCCTCACGCTTCTCTTCAGAAGTCTGCTCACTTCTCACAACATTTTCTGGATCAAAAGTCTCCGAGGTTGAGCTTTTTTGAGAAAAATCATACTCAATCGTTACTTTTGCAACAACATGATTGTCTCCACCTAAAAAGGGAGCTAAAACCTCAACAATCTTTTGCTCGCTTTTTTTCTCCTCTTTGGCTTTATATTTTTGTTCTACCGCGGAGAGTTCACCGAGCTGTGCAGATTCATCATTGTCTCCTAAAATATCACCATTGCCATCAACCATTGCTACATTTTCAATTGTGAGCTTAGGAACCGCCGAAGCAACGAGATTTTTTATACCACGTATCTGCTGGGATGTAAGGGTTCGTCCCTCTTTGAGTTTGATAACCACAGAGGCCGTAGGATCGGTTTGTTTGGATACAAAAAGTGTCTCTTTTGGGATGGCTAAAGAAACACTTGCACCCTCAACAGGGTCAAGTCCTGAAATAGTTCGGGAAAGTTCTCCTTCTAGCGCACGCAAATATTTCACATTTTGGTCAAAACTAGTAGCTCCGAACTCTTGGGTATCAAAGAGCTCAAAACCCACTCCTTTGTTTGAAGGAATGCCCATTGAGGCTATTGAGATACGTTCTTTGTAAACAATCTCTTTTGGAACCTTAATGGTATTGTTTTCTCCAACCATGTAGGGTATTTTTTCTTTATCAAGTTGTTGGAGTACTTTTGAAGCATCTTCGCTACTGAGCTTTTCAAAAAGAGTTTCATAGTTTTTGTCTTTTGGCTCACTTTTTGAGGTAAAAACTATTAAAAAAACAAGAAATGCAACAATACCCGCTACTGCACTTCCAATAATAATGCGTTGCGCTTTCGTTAATTTATTGAAAACTGATGCAAGCTGCGAAAAAAGTACCTTAAAATCCATATCTGCCCGTTATATGAGTTGTGATGTCAGTTCAAAAAATCTATCATTTTGAGAAGGTGTTCCTACCGTTACACGGATTGCATTAAGCCCATATCCACTCAAATTTCTTACTATCATACCCTTTTTCAGTAGAGAATCGGCTAAGAGAGTGGAGTTTTGCCCCTCATTTAAACATAATGTCACAAAATTTGTATAGCTTTCTATCATTTTTAAAGCGTGTTTTTGCGCAAATGCTTCATAGCGCTTCATCTCTTGAAAATTGTTTTCTATACTCATAGTAACAAAAGCTTCATCTTCAAGCGCAACACTTGCTGCTTCAAGCGAGAGTGTTGTAATGTTAAATGGTGGTCGAACTTTATAAAGTGTTTCTATAATATGTGCAGGTGCTATCCCATATCCAACACGCATACCGCCAAGACCATACGCTTTTGAAAATGTGCCCAAATAGATGGTGTTGTTTGCGGCCTCTAGCACATCTTGTGGCGTGATTTTTTTAGCAAGATCTTTGCCAATCGCATATTCCATATACGCTCCATCGATCACTACTAAAGTATTCTCATCTATCTTTGCGAGGAATGCCTTGAGTGCAGTTGCATCAATGGCATCTCCCGTTGGATTGTTTGGCGTACATAAAAAGATAACTGCGGGCTTATGTTCTTGATAGAGTGCATAAAACTCATCTAAGTTATGCTCTTGTGAAGTCGTTTTCACTATCTTTGCGCCCACTTGTTTTGCATAAATCTCATACATGGCAAATGTAACACTATTCATCAAAACTGTTGCATTGTCCACAGCTTTTGCATGGATTAAAAACTCAATTACTTGATCGCTTCCTGAACCGATAATGACGTTATTGGTCTCTACTCCATACTTTTTTGCAAGAGCATTTTTGAGCTTGAGCATAGAATCATCTGGATATAAAGCCATATTTTTAATAATACTGCTCACAGCATCTTGCACTTTTTGCGAACAGCCAAAAGGGTTTTCGTTACTTGCGAGTTTGACAATATCTTTTGGATCAATGCCATACTCTCTAACAACCAACTCTATTGGCTTACCAGCTTCATAACTTTTGATATCTGCTAAATGTTTATTAAATTCCATATTTTTCCTTTACATAACTTCCAAGCCAAGTAACCTCTTTTGGGTGCTTTGCCAAAACTTTTTGAACCGCTTCATCATCAATATGTCCAAAGAAATCGATGAAAAACCAATATCCCATTTTTCCTTTCTCTTTGGATGGACGGGACTCTATTTTAGAAAGATTGATCTTTTCATCATCGAAATCTTTCAAGAAGTGCATCAATGCACCCGCTTTTAATGTATCTTTTAATTTGACCAAAATAGATGTTTTATCATCTTTGCTAGCAGCATTTTTAAAGTCACTCAAAATGATAAAACGGGTTGTATTGTCAATGGTATCTTGCACATTTTCAAAGAGTGTCGGAATACCATACAGTTTTGCTGCAATATGACTGCAAATGGCCGCAGACTCACAATCATTTGCAGCCAAGATGGCTGCTTTTGCTGTTGATTCAACGGGAATAAGCTCCATATTATGGAGTTCATGCTCTTGTAAAAACTCTCGGCACTGACCAAACCCTTTATCTTTTGAATAGATGCGCTTAATATCTTTGAGCTCTTTGGCTTTGGTTGCAAACGCCATATGAATAGGCATATACAGCTCTGCAACTATCTTGATTGATGATTTTGCAAGTCTGTCGAGTGTTTCGCCGACAACACCATCTCGCGAGTTTTCAATAGGTACAACACCAAATTTTGCCCGACCAGATTCTAGTGTTTTAAAAACTGATTCAATAGAAGAGAGTGAAAGATAGTTGCTCATCGCTCCAAAGCGGCTCTCTGCGGCTTGATGTGTAAAACTTCCCTCAGGCCCAAGATAGGCTATACGTTCTGGAAGCTCCAGATTGCGTGCGACTGCAAATATTTCTAAGAAAATTGCTTCGATTGCGGAGTCATTTAAAAGGCCATTCTCTTTTTTATTTTTATTGCTCAGACGCTTAATGATCGCTTTTTCGCGTTCTGGTCGGTAGATCGCTCCACCTGTTTCATTTTTAATCTCGCCAACCCGTGCAACCACCTGCATGCGACTGTTCAAAAGTTCCAATATCGCATCATCAATCGTGTCGATACGTTCTCTGCACTCTTCTAATCTCTTCATAACTGCTCCATCACTTCTTGCATATCCGCAAATACAAAATCTGGCTTTTCACTCTCTTGGAGCAAAGGGATAATCTCATCAGCTTTTTTATACTTTCCACTCAATACAAATACAGTTTTCATACCAAAAAGAGCAGCTCCATTTAAGTCACCCTTCACATCATCACTTATGATGGTGATTTCTTTAAAAACTATTTGCGAGTTTTGTTTTTGGATCTGTGTTAGGGCTTCATTGTAAAAATTATCACTTGGTTTTCCAACCACTTCATAGGGTGCCGATGTTGCAAAAGAGAGCATTTTCAGTATGGCACCAACGCCAGGATATCTTTTTTTGTTTTTTGCATAGAGTGTTGTTTCATGCATCCCAACAAGCTTTGCACCCGCAAGGAGAAGATCGATAATTTGCGCATACTCTTCTGCACTATAATCATTTTTGATCGAGATTAAAACTGTTTTTGGATCTTCATAATCAAATCGATACCCCATCGATACAAGCACTTCTAAAAACTCTTGCGTGCCATAAGGCGCTAAGCCTTCACTTTTATCCACTCTTGTTTCTAGCAGCATCAAAGGATCTAAATAATGCTCTTTTAAAATATCTAAACCGATACTTTGAAGATAGTGTAAAAAATGTTCACTTGCATGTTTCGTGTTGTTTGTAATCACCATGTAAGGAATTTTTTGCTCATTGAGCTTTGCAATAAACTCTTTACTTCCACGAATTGGAAGGCGTGCATCATCACAAATCAAAGTACCTTGAACATCAATAAAATAGGCTTTTTGCATAAGAGGCTTACTCATTTGTATTATTTTACTTCTTTTAAATAATCTTTTTCTAAAGCGATAATATCTTCAAAACTCTCACGTTTACGGATGATTCGATCCACGCCATTTTCTACGGCAATCTCAGCACTGCGTCCGCGTGTATTGTAGTTGCTTCCCATTCCAAAACCATAAGAACCTGCGCTGTGAACAATTAAGAGATCATTGTGTTCTAGGTTTGGCAGCTCATAATCTTTTGCTAAAAAATCACCACTTTCACATACAGGACCGACAACATCCGCTTTTGATGTTGGAGCATCTTTTTTGAGTGTTTCAATCTTATGAAAAGCATTGTAAAGGCTTGGACGAATAAGATCATTCATAGCCCCATCGACGATTATAAAACGTTTCTCTTTATTTGTTTTTTCATACAAAACACGCGTTAAAAAGTACCCAGCATTTGCACTCAAATAGCGTCCTGGTTCGCACACAATAGTCATATCCAATCCAGTTAAAGTCGATAAAACTGCCTGCGCATACTCATAGGGAGTAATAGTCACTTCATTGTCATACACAACACCAATTCCACCGCCAATATCAAAAAATTTCAAGTCAATATCTATTACATGTAAGGAGCGCACGAGATCTGCAACAATAAGCGCTGATTCACGGATAGGCTCTAGCTCTGTGAGCTGACTTCCTATGTGAAAGTGGATTCCAACAGGATTAAGATGGGATGAGTTTTTTGCAAAAATATACATCCGTTTTGCGCTTTCTATATCCACACCAAACTTGTTAGCACTTAAACCCGTTGAGATATACGGGTGTGTTTTTGGATCAATATTTGGATTGACACGAACGCTAATACGACAGACTTTATCAATTTTTTTTGCGATAAGATCGATGCGCTCTAACTCCGCGATACTCTCTGCATTGATATATAAAATATCATGTTCAATCGCTTCTTGTATCTCAAAATCTTGCTTTCCAACACCGCTAAAGAGTATCTTGTATGGAGGCACGCCCGCGAGCAATGCACGTCTTACTTCACCGATAGAAACGCAATCTGCTCCACTGCCAAGAGAGGCAAAGTGTTGCACAACACTAAGGTTTGAGTTTGCTTTTACAGCGTATGCTAAAAGAGATTTGCGCCCTCTAAAAGCCTCTTTGAGTCCTTCAAACTGCGCCCTCATATAATCAAAATCATACACATACAAAGGGGTTTGGTATCTATCTGCTAGCTCTTGAAAATTAATCACTAAAATTCCTAATTTTTTTTTGATTTTATCCAAAATTTGCTTAAGAGTTAGCGGATATTAAAACGTCTGTACTGCACCATAGCAACTAAAAAGAGGATAAAAATAGGCAAAATGATACCCACTTCACTTGAAACTGTTTTGTTGTTGGCGTACTCGATCATCATAAAAATGATTCCCCAGACTAAAAGTGTAGAAAGTATTGCCACAAAACTAAAAAGTGATACATTTAAAAATCTTCCGCTTGCTGGAACGAAGAAAAAGATAATAATAATCAAAGCAGGTACAAAAAATGGGTAGATAAAGATTTTATACAAAGCACTTTTTATCTGTGAAATATTGATCTTTTGGTTATGAAAAAGTGTGAGTGCATCGAGGGCATCTCCAATGGTAAAATTGACTTTTCCCTCATAAACCTGATCTAAAATTTTTGGTTTAAAGTCCTGCAACATCGCCAAATCGCTGACATGGTGTATCTCCAAAGCACGATTCATACCTGCAATGTTTTTAGAATTTTTCATAATATATGCGTCTTTGAGATGCCATTGATTTTCTGTATAAAAAGCCTCTTTGGAGCTTATCATCTGCTCAAGGTTGCCATCTTTTATGGAAAAGACTCGTACATCTGTCGCTTTTTTTTGCAAAGGAGAGAGCTGAGCAAAATAGATATATTTGTCCTCGTATGTGAAAAAAAGATCTTGCGTAGGATTGAGATATTGTTGTGTTTTTCGAATATTATTGGCAAACTCATCGGCTCTTGCAAAGTCTGTTGCATGCGCCATAATAAAAAAAAGAACGATAAGAGTAGAAACCGCTGCAAAAGGTTTGAGAATATCGATTCTCGAGTACCCAAGGGAATAAAATGACACAAGGGCATTGCTTCGGATGAGATGTATTTTTGTGCTAATCATGGCAAAAACAAGCGCTAAAGGAAGCAACATATCGATGGCAAAAAAGACTCTATATACAAGATAGATCAAAAGAATATTTGCAGATTTTGGAAGATCATTGACATTTTCGAGATAATCAAAACCCACTAAAAATAAGATAAGTGCACTCATGATGATGAAGAAATATTTTAGATAATGAAAAGAGATATATTTAAATGCCAGCATGCCAGTATTAACGCACCATCTGTTTTATAGAGTATTGCGATGCAACATCTTCAAAACTCATATTTTCAAGTTTCATGATAGCATCTGCAGCTTGCGCAATCCATTTTTCTAAATGTTGTGTTTCATCGCTTGAAAAAGGAGCCAAAACAAAAGAGGAGACTTCACCTTTATGCAGCGGTTTTTCGATGCCCATTCTTACTCTTGCATACTCTTTAGATATGGCTTCATCTGTCGATTTGAGGCCATTATGACCGCCGTGACCGCCTGCAAATTTAAAGCGAAGCGCTCCAAAAGGCAGATCAAGATCATCATGAATCACTAAAACTGTATCAATTTTATAAAAGTTCTTTACCGCAGCGATGGAGCGGCCGGAGAGATTCATAAAAGTCATAGGTTTTAAAAAGTAATTTTCTTTGTATTTGAAAAGTTCGCCTTCAAAAGAGGCTTTTGAGATGGGAGTAGCAGAAATTCTACGAATCAGTTCGTCGATGACCATAAAACCAATATTATGACGTGTGCGTGCGTAAGTCGAACCTGGGTTTCCAAGTCCGACAATAAGCATAATTATTTCGCTTTAATGATAGATACTACAGCAACGCGATCAGAATCTGTAAATGTTACATTTGCAATTGAATCAAGGTCACGAATCATTTTTGAATCGCCAACATCCATTTTTGTAACATCAACAACGATAGCGTTTGGAAGATCTTCGATAGCCGCTTTCACACGTAAACGTCTTTTAGAGATATTTACCATCCCTTTGTTTTTAAGACCAAACGCAATACCTGAAGTTTGTACAGGAATAAAATAGTGCGCTTGCATTCCAGCTTGAGCAACCATTAAATCTACATGTAAAAGTTCCCCTGTTACTGGGTGAGATTCGTATGATTGAACAACAACATTCATCTCATTCCCGCCAACTTTAACTGGGAATGCGATAGTTTCTTTGTTGCGAACAGTACGGATATACTCATTTTGTTTAAATGCAGCGTGGATATTTTCTAATCCTCTTCCGTAAATGTTTGCAATTAGATATCCATCACGACGCAACGCGTTTGTACCACGTTTACCGATACTCTCTCTAACAATGCCTTCTAACATACTAAATCCTTGTTTTTAAAAATGGGTGCAATTATAGCAAAAAAAGATTAAATTCACTCTTTTAATGCAAATATTTCATCTTCTCGATACTCTTTTTTCATTTTTGGTTCATCTTCTAAAGATCCGAGCAGGACTTTATCATTCAAACCTTCCATTTTGAGTTTTAAATCAGCTGCTGAGGTTGCATTTTCAAACGCTTTCTCTTGTGTAATTTTGCCTGCTTGATAAAGATCCAAAATTGCCTGATCAAAAGTTTGAGAACCATAAATCTCTTTTCCCTCTGCCATGGTATCGACAATCTCATCATCACGATTTTCTTTGATAAGTTGTTCAATGCGAGAAGTGCGCACTAAAACTTCAAGTGCAGCAATACGCTTTTTATCTACAGTTTGAATCAAACGTTGTGAGATAACGCCCCTAAGCACGCCTCCAAGTGTTAAACGTATCCTGTTTTGCTCATTGGTAGGAAAAGTAGAAATGATACGGTTTACTGTTTCTTTGGCATCAAGTGTATGCAGCGTTGAAAATACCAAGTGTCCCGTATCTGCAGCATGCAAGGCAATTTCTATGGTTTCTCTATCCCGCATCTCTCCAACTAAGATAATATCTGGATCCTCACGAAGCGCCGCGCGCAGTGCAAGCGCAAAGCTTTTTGTATCTTGACCGACACTTCTTTGATTGACAATACATTTTCTATCTTTGTGCACAAACTCGATTGGATCTTCTATCGTAATAATATGCTTGCGTCTTGACCAATTGATCTCGTTGATAAGCGCTGCAAGTGTTGTCGATTTTCCGCTCCCTGTTACTCCCGTAACCAAGATAAGCCCGCGTTCTGCTTGGGTGAAAGTGTGTACGACACTTGGAAGTTGCAACTCTTCAACGGTTAAGATTTTAATAGGGATAACACGAAAAACAGCAGAAACTCCATCCATTTGAAAGAAAATATTCACACGAAAACGATTTTGTTCATCAAATGGATACACAAGGTCTAACTCTTTATTTTCTACAAACTCGCCAAATCTTCCACGAAGTAACTCTTTTGCAAAATTTAAAGAGTCAATATGAGAAAATATCTCACCCGAAAGAGGAATAATGTCACCGTTAATACGAGCGCGAATCACAGAATTCGCCTTTACATGTAAGTCACTTCCGCCCGCATCGATCATTCTTTTCAGATACGCTCTCACTTTTTTCAGCACTTCAAACGTCAATTCTGTAGGATTTATACTTTTTTGTATGGTTTCCATAGTATTCATAAACTCTCCAATATCTCAGTAAATGCGACTTTAAATGCCTCTAACCCATCTTTGATTTGTCCTGTCACCACTGCGTCAAAATCGATGCCGGCCTCTTGTATCGTTTTGAAAAAAGCAACTATTTTTTCTTCTGAAATAGGGAGTTTTGCATTTCTCTCAGCACCTGCGATATAGGCTTTTATGGTTTCTACTGGAGCGGTATTGACACTATTATATGCCAAGAGTTCATCGACATAGTACGAAGCTCTCAAACTATCACCCTTCACGCCCGTACTTGCAAAAAGTGTACGGCATCTGCTTACATGTAAGGCTTCAATAGCATTATAAATAGCAGCAGCATTATAGTTTCCAGCAAGAGCAATAGGCAATCCTTTGGATGCCAAAATGCCATCAAGCGCGCGATCAATACGACTTACAAAAACACTAATAACTGTATCGACACTTTTCTTTGAACCTGCAAGTCCACGCTCAAAAGCTTGTGCACAAGAGAGTGCTTGCTCTTTACTAAATATCAGTGTCGCATTAATGGGAATGCTTGCGGCGACAAGCACCTCCATAGCTTCATATCCTGCGGGTGTTGCGGGAACTTTTATCATAACATTGGGTCTGTTGATACTTGCATGTAAGCGTTTGCCCTCTGCGATGGTTGCAGTAGCGTCGTCACAAAGATAGGGATCAACTTCTATGCTCACATAGCCATCATCCCCTTTGTCATAAAGCGGTCGCAAGATATCAGCTGCTTTTTGAATATCAAAAATCGCAACTGCTTCATACTTCTCTTTTGCACTCAAATGGCTCAATGATGCCAGCTGTTCTTTATATGCCAACGATGTCAAAATAGCATTTTTAAAGATAGCGGGATTGCTTGTTGCACCATTAATAATGCCAGCTTCTATCAGGGCTTTAAACTCGTTATCCAAATAATCACGCTCTATAAAATCAGCCCACAAAGAGAATTTCAACTCCTCAATATACATCGCACTTCCCTCTATAATTTTTCTCAAAGATTATATCACTTTTCAATTCAAATCCCCATCTTTACACTTTTTCAAAACAAATATTTTAAAAAAACTTTTGCATACCAATCGTTACTTCTTTCTCTTGAGAATTTTGAAAATGCATATACAGTGAATAATCTTTTTCTATCTTCCAATTGAGCTCTATTATAGTTTGATTATAAGTTTCGTGATTATTGATATCAAAAATTTGTTGTGTATTTAGTTGTGTATTTAGTTTACTCAATTCCATCCTAAGCCCTATTTCAGGAGTAAGTAAAATTCGATTATCGGTATGCAAAGAGCTATTTATCATTATGTATGATAATATTTTTTGATTTAAAAACCATGCTTCTCCTAATCCTCCTTCAAAAAAACTATCATAGTCATCTCTTTTATTATCAAGATTTTGCAAACCGATTTTTAATTTCCATGCAAATTGATTTTCATTGAGCAACGGTATATGGTATTGATTAAAACTTGTAATATTGATCAAATCAAATCTCTGCAGTAACAGTTCTTTATTGA
>JAVHOA010000094.1:0-10076 GCA_036169815.1 Sulfurimonadaceae bacterium | reverse complement strand
TTAAGATATTTAAAATAATTTTATCGTCAATATTTTCTAATTCACTTTTTGAATAGATACTCATAAGATAGAGGTTCAAGTCCTCATCAAGGTAATAATAAATAATTCTAAATCCTCCACTCTTACCAGTTGGGACTGAACTATTTGCTAATCTTATTTTATAGCATTTATTTCCTAACTCTATTCCAGATTTGGGATTTTGCAATAACCCTTCTTTTAAGGTTTTTAAATCACTTGGTAGCTTTTTATAACTTTTATAAAGTCGCTTAACATCCTTATCAAAAGAACTAAGAGTTTTTATATTCAAGTTCATCAATTAACTCATCAAGCGATTTTAAAGAATTTTCATTACTATCCAAGTTTCTTTTTAATTCTTTACACCCAGCATCAAAATTATTATAAAATAGATTTGCTTTTTGCTCACTAATATACGAGGATATTGCTTCAATAATTACATCCGTTCTATTAATAGAAAATTGAGTAGTAAATGCATCAATCTCCTCTACTAAATATTTTGGTAATCTTAATCCAACTTGTTGTTTTTCTAATTGAGAAATAGTATGCATGATAGACTCCTTATATAATTATGTTTTACAATAGTATATAATTATTGAGGTGCTAATGTCAATTATGTTAATTGTTTTTTAGAGCGGGATGAACGGAATCTGAATAGAGCTGCGCTGCTAAAATTTTGTTATGCGTCATAATGAGTGTTGGCATCTTGATATTTTCGATAACTCTGGGGTATTATAGCTATGCCAAGGCGCTTTTAGCAGACTCTCTTTTAACTTCGCGCTCGACATTCCAAAACCCCTCCTTTACACAGCTCATGCTCTTGCACAAGTTTTGATAAGCTAGAAGCACTCTTAATATTGAAAGTGCTCCCAGAGGTTTAATTCGCAGAGACTTTTAAATGGAGTGTTTTTAAAATCTCATCACGTGTTTTGAGCTGGCCTAAAATGCTCAAAGAGAGGGGATCTTTTGGGTCAATACTGAGCTCAAAACTCTCAGGATCTTCTAAAAATGTCACAATAGCTTCATTAAACATGGTTTCATACTCTCTTGAGGCTGCTTTTGATCGGCTCAGCTCTTCTTGCGCTACATGTAAGCGTTCCTCTTTATAGCGTGCAACACTTTTGTTTGCGTCTTGTGCTTTGAGCGTTGTGAGGCGCTCCATAAAAGAGTCATCCTCATATTCCAAAGAGGTTGCTCCAAATTGTAAAGTTTGTGGCGCCATGTTGATCTGCATAGCAAAATACTCCATGGCTGGGACATTGTAGAGTTTTGCTTTGTAAGTGATTTTTCCAGCGTCTTCAAGTTGGAGGGTAAACTCTTTAATATCAAGCATTTTTTCCTCTTTGACATACTCATAGTTGATGATAAGATCGGCGTTGATACCATTGAGATCTAAGGCATTGAGCTTATCGGCAATATTTGGATTGGATTTGAGCATTGCTAAATCGCTTTGAATCCCTTTGAATTCAATATTCATTGTGTGTGGCATAGGATTTTGCGTGTCAAGTGTGTCTATCACCATCTCATCTATGAGAAGTGGTTTTTGGTTTGGAATGCTGAGTTTGATACCATAAATATGCGCATCAAAACCAAAAAGATCCATTGAAACATCTTCATACGTGATATATGCTTTGGCGTTTCCAAGTATTTTATCTATTTTTTCATGGAGCATATTGGAAGTTACGATTTTAAAAGTCACTATAAAAACGAGTAAAAGTCCAAAAATACTTAGGCGTATCACCTGAATTGGAATCTCTTTATTAAAAATTTTCATCTCTTTTTCCTTTGATTTTAATCCTCTGATTCTTGCGCGCCTGCGCTTTGTTTTGAGGTGCTATTTTTTGGTTTTCCATCACTTGTTGCATGACAAATCGGATCAAATTTTATAAAAGTTTTTGGAACACCAGCCATTTTTAACTCTTTGCGCACAATCGTGTTGAGGTTGGATTTCATACGTTCAAATGCTCTTTTCTCTTTTCCTCCAAGTGTGCTGGCTGCGACTCTAAGAACTTTTTGTGGATTGACTGGGCGACCCTCTTTATAGAGTCCAAAGTGCAGGTGCGGACCGCTTGAAAGACCAGATGTTCCGACATAGCCGATGACTTGCCCTTGTTTGACTACAGAACCTTTGTGTATCCCGCGAGCATAGGTTTTTTGATGTGCATAGAGAGTTACATATCCATTGGCATGGGATATTTTTGTCAGATTTCCATACCCATTGGTAACGCCGCAAAAACTAACTGTTCCATTTCCAGCAGCCAAAATAGGCGTTCCAGGGCGTGCGCCATAATCAACACCAAGATGCGCTCTAAATTTATGCAAGATTGGATGCCAGCGCATCATTGTAAAAACGGAAGTGATACGAGGATTGCGGATGGGTGTTGCAAGCAAAAACAGATCAAGTTCTGCGCCATGTTCATCAAAATATTGGTCATCTTTAAAGCGATAGACATAGTGTGCTTTATCGCCTATTTGTATCATACAAACATCCAAAGTTGGCATAGAAAAGGGTTGCCCGAGTCTGTACATTCCCTCATAAACCATCACGAGTTTATCGCCTTTGTGGACATTTTTGAAGTTCAAAGATTTTTTAAATGCTGAAACAAACAGTTTTGCAAGCTTGATTGATTTTGTGACTCTGATAATATCATCGTAGGGAGAAGTTTCTATGATGACACTAAAGGATTCTCGTCTCTTTTCACGAATAATGGGAATCACCTCAAATCCAAGATCATCTTTGTTTTTTGTGATGTGGATTTGCAAGTCATCGTTGATGGGAATGAGAATTTGTTGAATCTCTTTTTTAGGCGAGAGAAGCAGATGGCAATTGACGCCACTGCGAATCTCTTCGGTGAGTTTTTGGTCATCTGCATCGAGGTTGTAGTATAGAGGTTTTGTATCAAGATTGTGTTTTTCTAAGAATGTAAGGTAGGTGTCTCCCTCGCTCCAGCGGAAGTTTTGGATCTGAGATGAAAAAAGGGCAAGAGGAATAAAAAGTAGTAGCAAGAAACGAAACATCAACCACCCTAAAAAATAAAATGTCTGTAAGAGTAGCAAAACTAGACTTAAGGGCACCTCTAAAAGGGTTTTGGGAAATATTCTAAGGTTAGTTTGCTACAATTCAGTAAAAAAGAGAGTGGGAATGATACGATTTTTTGTAACGATTTTATGCCTTTATGCTGCGAGTTTTGCGGGTGTTATCTCCCAGAGTATTGTGAGTGTTGAAAACGAAGATGTCACGATTCGCGTCGATACTATTGAAGTTGGGATGAGCGGGTTTATTGTAAAGCATCTTGACAAAGAACATAGTGCAATTTTAAAAACTGCCGTTGTCACAGCCTTTGATAAAGAGAAAAAAATAGCACGCTTACATGTAAGCGATTTTACACAACTTGACCAAGATGCGCTTCCAAGCGGAAAATGGAGTGTCGCTGTTGGTGATGAAGCTGTTATTGCAGGAACTTATTCTCGTGCTTTGCTCATTGCTCCAAGTGAGGAGATTTACCATCGTGTAACAAAAGCGTTGCCATCGTTGCAATGGGTACATCCCAATCTTTTTGCATCGATTCTTTCTCTCAATGGACATCCAACTCCGCTCAAAAAAGATTTTCAACAGATGTGTGAGATTTCGGCTGTTGGGCTTTTGTATATGTACATTCATGAAAATCTTTTTACACTTGATTGCCAGAGTATGGGTATTTTAAACATTGCCGATGCACCGCTCAAGCAAGCATCTTTGCAACTCCCTTTTTATTCACGAGTCAGTGATATAAATGCCAATTGGTTTGGCGAGGGAAGCCGTAAACTTAAAGTTTATGACCCCTATTATTATGAACTTTTAGTTACAAGCAATCCGACAAATGAAGCGTATTATAATTTCATCAAAAATAAAGAGCAAAACATGACACAAGTTTTGGAAAAATTTGAAATAAAGGATGCAAAGTGATTGAAAAAAAACACTTAGAGAACTTTGAAAAGATTGTAGGCAGTGAAAATATTTATAGCGACAAAGCGCACCTTATTGCGTATTCGTATGATGCGACGCGTGAGCATTTTGAGCCTGATGCGGTGTTATTTCCACGCCATGAGCAAGATGTCAGCGATATTTTAAAATATTGCAATGAACACCGTATCGTCATTGTTCCTCGTGGAGCTGGAAGCGGTTTTACAGGCGGAGCACTTCCAAGCAGCGGCGGGATTGTGCTGGCGATGGAAAAACATATGAACAAGATACTCGAGATCGATATGCAAAATATGGTTGCCATCGTGCAACCTGGTGTTATCAATATGGAACTTCAGCGCGCAGTGGAAGCGGTGGGACTTTTCTATCCGCCAGATCCTGCAAGCCAAGAATACTCAACCATCGGTGGCAATGTGAGTGAAAATGCGGGCGGAATGCGGGCGGCCAAATATGGCATCACAAAAGATTATGTAATGGCGATGCGTGCAGTGCTGCCAAATGGTGATGTGATCAAAGCGGGTAAACGAACCATCAAAGATGTTGCGGGATATAATATTTCAGGGATTTTGATAGCTTCTGAGGGCACGCTGGCAGTGACAACTGAAGTCACACTGAAACTCCTTTCAAAACCAAAATTGACAAAAACTGCCATGGGAATCTTTGAGAGTGTGCATCAAGCGATGGAAGCGGTTTATAAAACAATGGCAAGTGGTGTCACACCTGTTGCGATGGAGTTTTTGGATAACCTCACGATTCGTGCGGTGGAGCAAACTTTTCACAAAGGGCTTCCTGTGGATGCAGGCGCGATTTTAGTGACCGATGTGGATGGAAATATGGAAGATGATCTTGATTTTCAACTTTCCACAATTGAGCGCGTTTTTAGTGAAAATGGATGTAGTGATTTTAAAATAGCGCAAACAAAAGCCGAGGCCGCAGATCTTTGGTTTGCAAGACGCAATGCATCACCGAGTTTGAGCGTTTATGGGAGTAAAAAACTGAACGAAGATGTTACAGTTCCACGCTCAGCGCTTCCTGCGTTGCTTGAGAGATTTTACGCTATTGCAGAGAAATATAACGTCAAAATTCCATGTTTTGGGCATACAGGTGATGGCAATGTGCACACCAATGTAATGGTGGATGGCAAAGATCCAGAGCAAGTTAAAATCGCTTATAAAGCCATCGAAGAGGTGTTTCAAGCGACCATCGACCTTGGTGGAACTTTGAGTGGCGAGCATGGAATAGGTCTTGCAAAAGCACCTTACATGCACATGGCATTTACAGATGAAGAGATGAATCTTTTCAAAGCGATCAAAAAAGCGTTTGATCCAAATAATATTTTAAATCCAGCAAAAATGGGGCTTGACTAAGATGACAAAGCAAGAGGAACTCAGTAAAATTAGTGACGAAGTAAAAATGGAGATAGCAGATATTCCCGTTGCGCCTCCTTTGCTTTACTCCACTCTTTTTTATAATCTCGCATCGGAACATAACTTGAAGTGTGACAACGAGGAACTTCTTGTCAATCAAATCTTGGATGAAAAGCTCTCTAAGCTGAGTTCCATCAACCATGACACCTCTTTAAATCTTATCAAACTGCATAAAAGCACTGTCGAAGCGATTGTTGCTATTAAAAATAAAGATCAAAGCAGTTTGCAAAAAGTTTTAGAGGAGACGGCAGATTTGCGTAAAGAGATTGAAAAGCTTAAAGCCTCTATATTTAGAGATACACTGACAAAAGCGCATAATCGCCAATGGCTCTATGCCAACTATATTGATGGTGCCGAAGGCCTTACATGTAAGGGTATTTTAGTCTTTATTGATATGAACTATTTTAAAGATATTAATGATAATTATGGGCATATTGCAGGGGATAAAGTCTTAGAATTCGCAGCCCTGCATCTTAAAAAAACAAAGGCTGAGCTAGTCCGTTACGGCGGCGATGAGTTTTTGTTACTCTTCGATGAAAATCTCTCTTTAGATGCAGTGAATAGCTTGATGCAAAATAATCGAGACGAACTTGTCAAAAAAGAGTTGCAATACAAAGAAAACCGTTTTCACGCAAGTTACTCTTTTGGAACAACTGATTTTTTTAAAGAAGAGAATTTTCAAGAGGTGCTCGCACGCGCTGATGAGAAGATGTACGCGGATAAAGAGAGTTTTAAACATAAGCTCATTGCGAATTAAAAAAAGCCTACCATGCAAGAGAGTTTTTTTGCATGGTAAGCACTTTGTTTCAAGGTGTTAGATAAGTCCTAACTCTGCAAGAATTGGTTTGATATTTTGTGTTATCCCTAGAAGTTCCTCGTAAAAAATCCCCTCCGCTTTGTCCTCTACAACCCACTCTTCAAGATGTTTAATCGTTTGCGATTTTTCTGCTTCACTGAGTTGTGATGCTGTTATAACTCTCTCTTTAATAGATTGTATCCGTTCGTGATGTTTATGTGAACTCATTTTTTCTCCTATTTGTAAGTGTGTTGATTTTACAAGAGGGAGGCTTAAAGTTTTCCTTACATGCTGGTGTTACGCACTAAAACAAACTCGTCCGTTTTAGTGGCAGGGACATCTGTCCCTACAAACCCCCTAAAGCTAGGAAAAGTAAACTTTTCGAGAAAGTTGAGAAGCCATTACCCACTTTTTTACAAAAGCGCGTAAGGTTAGCTACATGTAAGGGTTTCTTGCTTAACACTTTTGTAACACTCTCTTCCTATACTTTCAGCAAATTTAATATTTAAAACGGATGTGAAATATGAATAAAATCGTTTTACTTTCAATGGCAGCAATCTCTGTGCTTGCCTCTGATGCGGTTCTTTTGCCAAATGTTTCTGTGGATGCAAGCGCAATCAATGCGCCATCTGCGGATAGTGTTACTCTACCAGCGGCAAGCTCTTCCACAGGCGATTCGGCTTCTTTACTCAAAGACCTCTCAGGTGTGAGTCTAAATTACAACGGAGGTGTTGCGACACTTCCATCAGTACATGGTATGGCGGATACAAGAGTAAAAACTGAGGTTGATGGTATGACGATTACTTCTGCTTGTCCAAACCACATGAATCCTTCGCTTTCTTATGTAAACTCTTCTGAAATCGAGTCTATGAGTGTAACAGCGGGCATCACGCCTGTAAGTGAGGGCGGTGACTCTATCGCGGGGACAATCACTGTTAAATCAAAAGAAGCTCAGTTTGCAAGTAAAGCAGGGGATTACCTTTTTTATGGAGATATGACAGCATTTGAACATAGCAATGGCGGAGCTGTGGGCGTGGGCATCAACGCAAATGCAGCGACCGATAGTATCAACATCGGCTACTCTGGATTTGCGGAAAAATCAGGCGATTATAGAGATGGCGATGGCAAAATTGTAAAAGATACACTTTTTAATCAACAAAAACAATCCCTTTCACTAGCATATAAAATTAATGATGATCATGTGATCTCAGGCAAAATTTCTAAAGCAGATGTATTTTATGAGGGCTTCCCAAATCAGTATATGGATATGCTCGGCAATGGTGCAACAAACAGATCTCTAAACTACAAAGGACGTATTGGCTCACTTTCACTTGATGCAACGCTTTATAATCAAGATACTGGGCATTATATGAATAAAATATTGACTGAGCGTACAGGTAATATGCCGATGTACACAGAATCAAAAGAGACGGGATATAACGTCAAAGCAAATTGGGCTCTTAGTGATGCACATACTTTGAAATTTGGAAGTGATGGGGACTTTTTTAAATTGAATGATTGGTGGCCGGCGGCAGGCGGTACAATGGCCGGAATGAATCCAGGGACATTTTTAAATATCAATAATGGAAAAAGAGACAGAATAGGTTTTTATCTTGAAGAAGATGCGCAATGGAGCAAAAGATTTTCTACAAACCTTGGCGCAAGGAGTGATATTGTCAGTATGAACACAGGGAGTGTCCATGGGTATAATGGATACACTGGATATACAGGCGCAAGTAATAATGATCCCATAGATGCTGCAAATTTTAATGCACTAGATCATAAAAAAGAGTTCACGAACTACGATATTACAGCCATGGGTAAATATGAACTCAGCGAAATGAGTGATGTAGAGTTTGGATATGCGAGAAAAACTCGTACACCAGATTTATATGAACTTTATACTTGGGCTGGTGGCTATGGAACAAATCCCGCAACACCATCTTCGTCAGTTTTACGAATGGATATGGCGATGATCAACACATTTGGTGATGCAAATGGATATGTTGGAAATCTTAATCTTAAGCCTGAAATAGCAAATACTTTTAGTGCAACGCTTGATCTCCATGATAGTTCAAAAAATGAGTGGGGATTGAAACTAACTCCATACTACACAGTGATTCAAAACTATATTGATGTTGAGAATTTAGGTTCTGTTGATCCTGCCTTGACATCTGCTACTGTAAAATTTACAGGTATCCAACTTTTACGTTTTGTAAATAATGATGCGATTATGTTTGGAGCGGATGCCTCTGGATTTGTAGGTGTTTGGGATAATGCTCAGTATGGCGCGGGAACACTTAAAGGAACTGCAGGTTATACAAGAGGGATGAGAAAAGATGGCGGATCGCTCTATCATGTAATGCCAATCCACGCAAAAGTAAGTTTAGATGAAGTAAAAGGTGCGCTGAATGTCGGTGTGGACGTAACCGCGGTTGCTTCTAAAGATTCTGTAGATAGCATTCGTAAAGAGCCAACAACTCCAGCTTATACTTTAGTAGATTTACGTGCTGGGTATGCGATTAATAAAAATATCCGTTTGGATCTCTCCATCACAAATCTTACAAATCTTGCCTACTCAATGCCTTTAGGCGGTGTGGATGTTGTAAATTACACAGCCAATACATACACGCCAATGCAAGGCGAAGGAAGATCAGTCGATATGGCCGTGAGTGTGAAGTTCTAAAAACTTCTCAGCGCTTTTAACAGGTCCTTTTGGAGCTGTAAAAGCTCTTTTATCTGCTCTAAAATAATTTTTCTTCAATACCCAAAAAAACTCTCTTCACTAACACTTCACTAACACTCAAAGCGCATAATACACTTATCAAAAAAACAAGGAGGGATTTTCCCATGAAAAAGTTAAATTTGTTATTACTGAGTGCAGTTGCTGCGTTTGCGGTGGATTATAGTGCGATGAGTATGGAGGAGCTACAAGCTGCTCGCGGAACAGTGGCTGAGGCAGATCGTAGTGCATTCCAAAGTGAGATGCAAACTCGTATGCAAGCATTGACTCCAGAAGAGAGGGCTGCAACAATGGCAACTATGCGCCAAAGCAAATCTGGTGCACAAGATGGAACAGGTTCACAAATGCGCTCAGGCGGAGGTGGAAGTTCAATGGGATTGGGAAGTTCAATGGGAAGTGGAACCAAAATGCAACGCCGTAGCGGTCGCTAAAAAATAGCAAAAGAGGTGTTACAATACCTCTTTTGGCTTACATGTAAGAGGAAAGTATGAAGATATTATTGCTAGAAGATGATTTTGTTCTGGGTGAAACGATTCAAGAGATGCTCAGTGAAGCGGGGTATGAAACTTTATGGGTTTTAGATGGAGTCAAAGCCGCTGAGGCAACATTTGAAAACTCCTTTGATCTTTATATTTTCGACATCAATGTTCCAGAAATCAATGGATTTAATCTCCTGTGTGATCTACGGCGTGCTGAAGATAACACCCCGACAATATATATCAGTGCTATGACAGACATGGCTGCAATAGCAAAGGGATTTAGCGTTGGAGCCGAGGACTATATAAAAAAACCATTTTATCCCGAGGAGCTTTTGATTCGTATTGAAGCGAGATTTATACCTAAAAATAACACTTATACTTTTGGAAAAATTGTTTACAATTTTGAGACAGATGAGGTGAAACGTGGCGATAAAATTCTCTCTCTTGGCGAGGTACAACTTCCTTTACTTCGGTTATTTATACGAAATATAGGAAGAACTTTGAAAAAAGAGGATCTCTTAGAACTGATGGAACATCCAAGTGAACCAGCCCTTCGTGTAGCCATCAATAAGCTTAAATCTACCACAGGATGGAATATAGAAAATCTTCGAGGCATAGGATACCGCATTGAAAAAAGCCCAAAGAGAATCGTTTA
>JAVHOA010000093.1:0-10082 GCA_036169815.1 Sulfurimonadaceae bacterium | reverse complement strand
TCATATCCTTTTCTATATATTTAATCTATGTGTATTATATCTTATGTTTTATAACTTAATGACTAGAGCACTTCTTTACATGTAAGCCTTTAAAGCCTTACATGTAAGCAATTTTCACCTCAGTGAAAGAGCTGGAAAGTAGGTGTTGAGGCTTACTGCAGTTGCTGCGGAGAGTTTTTTGATGATTTTATCCATTGGGTCTTCTTTGTTCCAGATGGGCTCTTTGACACCCGAGAGTTTTACGAGGTCAGCTTCGGCATCGTAACTCACGCCTAGTTTATCTACAAGTCCGACTGCTTTTGCTTGAGATGCGGTGAAAATATGCGCATCAGCAAACTTTGGAGCATCCTCTATTTTGAGTTTTCTTGCGCTTGCGACATCGCGAACAAACATCTCATACGTGCCTTGGATTACTTTGTTTAGCTCCTCTTTTTCATACGCCGTCCACTCTCTATCGCTTGTGCCGAGCTGTTTATACTTGCCAGCTGCAACCACTTGTGTATGGATGCCAATCTTTTTCATCACTTCGCTCAAGTTTGCACCTTGCATGATAACACCGATGCTTCCCACCATACTTCCTGGATTTGCGACAATCTCATTTGCCCAGATGGAGGAGTAGTAGCTTCCACTCGCAATCGTTCCGCTTGCATAGACAACGACAGGTTTTGACTCTTTAAGCCGTTTTATTGCGTATGCTACTTCTATAGAGGGCGAAACAGCGCCGCCAGGGGAATCTACAACAAGTAAAACCCCTTTTATTCGCTCATCAAGACGTGCGTCATCGATTTTTTTGACCACTTCATTGACATCCATAATCGGTCCTGAGAGCGCAATCTTTTCAAGGTTGTGCGGCATTAAAGAATCTTCATCGCTTGGCATAAAGATCACAGCGACGATGAGTAAAAAAACCATCGCTTTAAAGTGGTTTTGGATAAACACAATAGGCACAGCCACGAAGTGCAAAAGTTGTTTGAGTCGTTCCATTTTAATCTCCTTTGACTTTTTTTCCATTAATGTAAATTTGTGCGATAGTATAACCATGTAAGATTAAATGCAATGGGAGTTGTGCATTTGGCTTGTAGGGTAGGTTTAGTACCAGCATATCGGCATTTTTTCCCTCTTTGATTTCTCCGCTATTGAGTCCAAGCGCTTGGGCGGCATCTTTTGTGACACTGCGCAAAAGCTTTGTTGCAAGTCCCACAAGATCGGCGCTATGGTGCATAAAAAGAGCGATTTTCATCTCTTCAAAAAGGTTGAGTGTGTAGTTGGAACTGAGCCCATCGGTCGCACAAATCCAGCGGATATTGTGCTTCTCAAGTGCCTCAAGGTCAAGCGCCCCATTTCCAAGAAGGCGGTTTGAGATAGGGCAGTGAATCACTGTGTGGCTCGACTTTGCAAGGAGTTGCAACTCTTCATCTCCTGCTTGAACAACATGCGTGAAAAGCGTTGGAACCTCTCTAAAATGCTCTAAAAATTCTTTGGCATTAGAGACAGATTTCTCTTGCTTTAAAAAATCTGCAAAGAACTTTTTAAAGTCGCCTTGGCTATTTTGAAGCCACTCTTTTTCAGCAGGACTTTCTAAAAAGTGTGCGCTTAGAGGGAGTTTTTCCTCTTTTACGAGCTGGAGCGCTTTTTTGATGAGAATGGGATGCACAGAATAGGGCGAGTGGATGGCAACTGCGGGAGTAAAACCTTCACGCTTTATGGATTTTGAAGCATCAAGACGCGCGAGAAAGTCGTTAAAAAGCGGATCCGCCATCGTTGCTTGCGAACCGATGAGCTCATTGAAAAACACAACATTTTGTTTGGCGTTTGTCGCAGCCTCTAAGTCCAACCCATACGAGCTCACAGCACCAAAAGAGGTGATACCGCAATCAAGCATCATCTGGGTTGCTTTTTGCATACATGTAAGGTCACACGAGTTGATGAGTGCATCACGATTGCCGATGACACTGTAAAGCCACTGCAAAAAATCGCCATACTCAAGCGTCTCTTTATTAGCGCTAAACTCTAAGTGGACATGCGCATTGACAAGCCCTGGCATAACAAGAGAGTTTTCTGGAAGTTCCATAAGTTGTGCATCGGGAAAAAGTTTGGTAAGTTCTTCGCGAGGAGCGATTTTTACAATGGTTTTATCAAAGGCGATAGCGCAATTTTCTAAGATATTGCCATCTTGATAGATATAATTTGGATTTATAATTTTCATATTTACTCTTTTGGGTATCTTTTTTAAAATAGATTATGCTTAATTTTGATAGAATTGGCGCTTAATTAAATTAGTTAGAAAAAAAGGCTAAAAATGAAAATTGTAGTGATTCAAGGTCCAAATCTCAATATGTTGGGTGTTCGTGAACAACACTTTTACGGATCGATGAAGTTGGAGCATATTCATGCGCAGATGAAAGATGTTGCTGAGCAAAATGGTCTTGAAATAGAGTTTTTTCAAAGCAATTTGGAGGGCGAAATTGTCGATAGAATCCAAGAATGCTACGGCGATGCACAAGGAATTATCATCAATCCAGCGGCATATACGCACACTTCAATAGCGATTCGTGATGCCATCAGTGCTGTTTCTATCCCGACTATCGAAGTACATATTTCAAACACATACCGTCGTGAAGATTTTCGCCAAAAAAATCTTATTGCGCCTGTGTGTACATCCTCTTTAATAGGTTTTGGACCATTTGGATACCATCTTGCGATGATGGGTATGCTACAACTTTTTAATGAGATGATTGCAATGCAAGAAGCGCAAAGAGCACAACAAGAAAAGGTTCAGGCGTAAGCTATGATAAAAAAACGTGTTTTAAATGAGCGCTTGACTCTCATCACTTCGACGCGTTTTCCCTACAAAAAAGTAAAAACATCGTCACACAGATACCGCGTTACAGTTGGAATCGGTGGCAATGTAGGTGATGTTTTAAGAAGATTTCATCATCTTTTTTTTAAACTACAAGCCGATAAAAGAGTCGAGCTCTTACAAAGCGCGCCGATTTTAAAAAATCCTCCATTTGGATATGTGAATCAGGATGATTTTTTAAACTCAGTGCTTGTCATAGCTACATCGATGCAGCCGAGAGTTTTTTTGAGCTATTTGATGCGCTTAGAGAAACGATTTTTACGAAAACGCAGTTTTGCAAATGCACCAAGGACGCTAGATTTGGATATTTTATTTTTTGATGCGCGTACAATCGATACAAAATCCTTAACGGTTCCCCATCCAGCGTGGATGAAAAGAGAGAGTGTGCTTATACCATTATCAAGAATTAAAAGATGAAAATCCTTACATTTAGTGGCAAATCGCCTACAGAAGCACTCAAAAAAGCGCAAGCGGCAGTCGGCGAGGATGCAATGCTCATAGAAACGCGTGAACTCCAAAAGAAGGGTTTTGGCAAAGAACCTTTGTATGAGATTGTCGTAGCAATCGATGAAAAAGAGATGTCCTCTGCATCAAAGCCCAAACCCAAACCTCTAGAGATGCAAAAGCCTGTGAAGCAAGAGAGTGAAGATGTGTTTTACAATATCTCAAAAGCCGCACGTCAAATCTCTGAAATTGCGCAAGTGACGCAGGGTGAAACATATGATCATGAAAAAAAAGTAAAACTAGCACCGCAAGAAATAGTGCAACCAAAAGAGTTGAGCGACATTAAAGCTGAACTTTCCAAGCTTGGCGATCGTGTCAAATTGATTCAAAATATGTTTTGGCAAGAGCGTGCACCATCGCTTGAACGTGCGATTCCTCCAGAGTTTGCAGAGATCTATAAAATGGCGTTTGAGAGTGGCATGAATAAAGAGCATTTAGATGAGATGATGCATCTGAGTTTGGAACATATGCCCTTAAAGATGCGAGAAAACTCCCAAACTGTGAAGCGATATTTCAAATCTATTCTGAGAAAAATGGTTCCTGTGCGCATGGAAACGCTCCCAACTCCTACTGCAAAAAAAGTGATTATGCTTGTTGGGCCTACGGGTGTTGGCAAAACGACCTCCATTGCAAAACTTGCAGCGCGCTACTCCTATTTGATGGAAAAAAGGTACAAAGTTGGTCTTGTTGTTTTGGATACGTATAGAATTGGTGCCGTTGAACAGTTGATGCAGTATGCAAGAATGATGAAACTTGGCATTGAGACCGTTGTTGATCCTCCTGAATTTTCAGGCGCACTCAATTCGCTTCGATATTGCGATTATATTTTAATCGATACGATGGGTTCAAGTCCCTATGACAAAAATAAGATTGAGAAGATTTATGAGTGCTTAAATGCCAATACAACGGAGTTTAGTGTTGATGTCATTTTAGTGATGCCAAGCTCCATTAAATATGAGGATCTCAAAGCAACGTATGATAATTTTGAGCCACTCGATGTGGATACGATTATGTTTACAAAATTGGATGAAACAAGAGGGTTTGGAAATATTTTTTCTTTGGTGTATGAAACAAAAAAACCGATTAGTTACTTTTCTGTAGGTCAGGAAGTTCCTGAGGATTTAGTGATTGCCAATAGTGACTTTTTGGTTGAATGTTTACTGCATGGTTTTAACAGGAGCAAAGTATGATTGGGCATCAAGCTGAAAAACTAGAACAGCTCATCGCAACGTCATCGGCAAAAAAATCTAAAAAAACGCGATTTGTTGCTATTACAAGTGGAAAAGGTGGTGTTGGAAAAAGTACAATTAGTTCCAACCTCGCATATATTTTGTCTCAAAATGGGATGAATGTCGGGATATTTGATGCAGATATCGGTCTTGCAAATCTTGATGTTATGTTCAATGTCAAGATTAGAAAAAACATCTTACATGTACTCAAAGGTGAAGCAAAAGTTTCCGATATTTTGATCCCTATTACGAGAAATCTTATTTTAATTCCTGGAGATAGCGGCGATGAGATCTTAAAATACGCTGATGAAGCACTCTTTGCGCGATTTATGCAAGAGGCTGAGGTTTTAGACAAGTTAGACGTTATGATTATCGATACGGGTGCGGGCATCGGCGAGCATATTCAGATGTTTTTAAAAGCAGCTGATGATGTAGTGGTTGTCACAGTTCCCGATCCAGCAGCCATCACGGATGCCTACGCAACTATAAAAACAATCGCAGGGATGCGTAATGATATTGCAGTGATTATGAACCAAGTGCGCGGGGAAGCAGAAGCCCTTGCAGTTTTTAATAAAATAAAAAAAGTTGCTCATTCCAATATACGAGAAGATCTCAACCTTTCTTTGCTTGGTAAAGTCAATGCTGATAGTAGAGTTGCAATGGCAGTGAAGCAAAGAGAGTTAGTGAGTGTTGTATCCCAAGGTTCACAGCCAGCTATCGATTTAGAACTTATCGCTGCAGAAATTGCAAAAAATTTGGAACGAAATGTGCTAGTTTCTTCCACAGAGAGTGGATTGACGGGGCTATTGAGACGTTTAATGCAACATTTTTAATCTTATTAAAGGGGAATTTATTTATGTTAGCACCTAATTTTGTCTCTTTTTTTACGGTTCAAGGCTTTTTTCTTGGAATTGTTTTTGGATTGATAAAGTCAGATAGTGCAGATGGTTTGCTGACATATGCCTTTTTAACGACAAGCTTTTTTTATCTTTTTTCCCATATTGTTGTAGCATTTTATTTTAAAACTTTAAGTGTTAAGAGTTACAACTTCGCAAAACATAGACATGAATCAGATCTTGATCGTATTGTCAAAGAGATTAATAAGCGAGAAAAAGTGATCGACTCTGCGTATAAACTCACAGACGTTGCCGTAAAAATGAATACACAAGATGACACAAAGGCCGCTGCATGATAGCGGCTTATACCAATGAACTCAAACACAAAGAGGATGAACTTGCTATTGCTTACCTTCCAGCGGTAAAAGCGATGGCGTTTCGGCTCAAAGAGCGACTGCCAAGTTCTGTGGATTATATGGATCTCAATGCCATAGGAACAGAGGAGTTAGTTAAGCTTGCACGTAGATATGATGAGGCGCAAAATGATTCTTTTTGGGGATATGCAAAAACAAGAGTTTATGGAGCGATGCTTGATTATCTTCGATCTTTAGATGTATTAAGCCGTTCTAGTAGAAAACTTGTTAAAAGAATAGACTATCTCGTTGAAGAGTATCTACTCACGCATGATGCAGAGCCAACAGATGCGCAGTTGGTACAGATGATTGAGGGTGAGAGCGAAGAGAAGATTCATGAGGCTCGTATTGCTTCTGCTATTTACACAGTGATGCCACTTGATGATCACTTTAATGATGATGATGCAACTGCAACATTAGATAAAATAGAAAAAGAACAGTTAGTAGAGTTGATAGAAGATATTTTATCGACATACAGTGAGCGAGAACAGATGGTGATTCAACTGTATTATTTTGAAGAACTGACATTAAAAGAGATTAGTGCAGTTTTAGCCATTACTGAATCAAGAATTTCACAGATTCATAAATCTGTGATTTTAAAAATTAAAGAGAGTGTAGGAGCATAATATGGCAGATATACTTTCCCAAGAAGAGATAGATGCACTGCTCGATGTTGTTGATGAGGGAGATGGGTCTTTAGATGAGAGTGGCAGTGATGATGGATATACTCAGCGTCAAATAACACTGTATGATTTTAAACGTCCAAATCGTGTCTCTAAAGAGCAGTTGCGGGCATTTCGTGGTATCCATGATAAAATGGCTCGCTCTCTCTCTTCGCAAATTTCCTCGATTATGCGTTCGATCGTAGAGATTCAGTTGCATTCAGTCGATCAGATGACGTATGGAGAGTTTTTGATGTCTCTTCCAAATCCAACAAGTTTCAATGTTTTTTCAATGAAACCGCTTGAGGGAAATGGGATTTTGGAAATTAATCCTTCCATTGCATTTCCAATGCTAGACAGATTACTTGGAGGAAAAGGGGAACCTTTTGAAGCAACACGTGAATTTTCAGATATAGAGTTGAGTCTTTTTGAGACGATTTTAAGAGTTATGATGGCAACGCTCAAAGAAGCATGGGGACCTGTGACAGATCTGTATCCAAATATCGAATCAAAAGAATCAAGTCCCAATGTTGTGCAGATTGTTGCACAAAATGAGATTGTTGTGATGGTGGTTATGGAGATTATCATTGGTCATAGTTCGGGAATGATGAATATCTGCTATCCCGTCATTGCACTTGAACCAGTCTTGCCAAAATTAGCTAGCAGAGATTTGATGCTCAATGAAACAAGCTCCAAAAAAAGCAGAAATCAAGAACTTCAAGTTTTACTTGGCGGTGCTCAAGTGAATTTGGAAGCAAATCTTGGCTCAGCAGAACTTGATATGAGAGAAGTCCTTGATCTCAAAGTCGGCGATATTATCCGTTTAAATACCGATGCAAATGATATCGTGACATTAGCAGTAGATGGAAAAGTCCGCTTTAAAGGTGAAATAGGTTTGAGAAGATTTCGAAAATCTATTCAAATTACAGAGATAGTGCAAACTGAAAAAGATGCTGTGAAGCGAACCCTAGAAAATCTCGAGAGACAGCGTAAGTTCAAAATAAGTGGTGCAAAAGATATTATCAATGAAGAAGATGAATATGAGGATTAAATAGATGGAAGAGTTTGTTAAATTATTTGAACGTGAAACTGTAGCTACTATTGAGAGTTTAATCGGTCAAGCCCCTTCTTTAGCAAAGAAAGAAGAGGAAAATATATCTATTATTTCAAATATTATTCCGCCGATTGCTTTAGTAAAAATCAGTGTAAATGGTGATATAGAAGCAAAGATTATGGTTGGCGTTTCTGCACTCTTGGCAACAGCACTTGGCGATATGATGCTCGGTGGTGAGGGTGAAGGCAAAGATGACATGAACGATGATGACATTGATGCCATTAAAGAGATTATCTCAAATGTGATGGGAGCCATTTCCAATACACTCTCCGCACAAAAAGAGTTGCCAAAAATAACGCTTAAAGTAGAGAACGTTGAGTTTGTAAAAGATGATGGAGAAATCAATCTTGATAGCTATAGCAAGATGTATGTTTATAGTTTTAATTTAGGAGATCTGAACTCTTTAATTATGCTTATCGTCGATGAAAAATTTGAAAAATCATTTCGTGGTGGGGCAGCACAAGACAACAGTGTCAATGTTTCAAAGGAGTCTAAATTGTTTAGCACAACTCTTGGAAGTGAGCAAGAAGTTACAGTTGAGTGTGGTGAGATGAAAAATATTTCATTAATTATGGATGTGAAGCTTCCTGTTCGTGTCAGGATCGGGAAGAAAAAAATGCTCTTAAAAGATGTCTTAAATATGGATATAGGTTCAGTAATAGAACTCAATCAATTAGCAAATGATCCTTTAGATATTTTGGTAGATGATCATCTTATTGCCCAAGGTGAAGTTGTTATCGTAGATGGAAACTTTGGGATTCAAATCACAACAATCGGGACAAAAAAAGATAGATTAAATAAACTTAAATCTTAATCTCATACCTTCAGGATATTTATTTGTAAAACTGTTATAATTTTGTGATAATTTTTACTTATATATAAAGAGAAAGAAATGAAAAAAAAAGTTTTGATTGGAATGAGCGGAGGAGTCGATTCGACAATTTCTGCACTTATACTTAAAGAGGATGGATATGATGTTGAGGGTGTGTACATGCGCCTTCACTCAAAACCAGGTTATCATGAGATACACCAAGCAAGAGCACAAAAAGCTGCTGATTTTGTTGGAATTCCCTTACATGTACTCAATTTAGAAGATATTTTTAAAGAAAAAGTTTTTAAGCCTTTCATAGAGACCTATAAAAATGGTCAAACCCCAAACCCTTGTGCTTTATGCAACAGAAACCTCAAATTTGGCGAAATGATCCATTTTGCAGATACGATCAATGCAGAATATATCGCTACAGGACATTACATTCAACATGACGGCAAATATCTTTTAGAAGCTGAGGATGATACAAAAGATCAAAGCTATTTTTTATTTTATATAGATAAATCAATTGTACCAAGATTACTCTTTCCTATGGGAACACGGAAAAAAAGTGATATAAAAAAAATGGCAGTTTCCATAGAAGGATTAGAATCCTTCGCATCTCAAGCAGAATCAAGTGAAATATGTTTTGTAGAAACAACATACGCAGATCTTTTAAAAGAGTATGTAGAAGTTGATAAAACTGGAGAAGTGCTTGATACAGACGGAAATGTAGTAGGTGAGCATAAAGGATATATGCACTATACAATTGGAAAACGGAAAGGTTTTACAGTCAAAGGAGCGCATGATCCACACTATGTTGTAGAAATCGATCCAATAGCAAATAAAATTGTAGTCGGGCAAAAAGAAGATCTTGCATGTTTGAAGGTCGATTTAAGAGATATCAATATGTTTGACGATAGAACAGAGTTTAGGTCAAGCGTAAAATTGAGGTATAGAACAAAAGCTGTAGCCTGTAGTGTGAAAATAACACAAGGGTGCGCAGAAGTGACATTGGACGAACCTGTCTATGGCGTAGCAAAAGGGCAAGCAGCAGTCTTTTATGATAATAATAAACTCGTTGGTGGTGGCTGGATAGCATAATATTCTATGTAATATAATAATATTTCATAGATATATCCTTACATGTATAGAATTTTCACATATTTTGCAGATATTAATCATTTTCTCAAAGAAATTCAACAATTCTTTCCAAAACCCCTTGACATTACCAAACGATTTGTCTATAATTCCCGTCCACAAACGATGAGACCTAAAGTTTAGGCCTTGAGAGAACTTCTTTCACGTTTGAGATCATTGAAAACTAAGCAAGTAGATAACAAGATAACTAACGAAAGTTAGATGTTTTTAAGTTTACTTAAATAACTAATAACTAACCGTCTATTCAATTAGAATAGACAACTATACAAAGTCTATACAGTAGTAATACAGTATAGCAAAGCCAATGATTTTAAAATCTTGGGCAAAGATTAAACTATATAAACGTCTATGCTAGTAAATTGCATTTATGCAATTGAGCTTCCTGCTGAAGGAAACTCAGCGTTAGCGTAGGAGATGGAACTTGTTTCATCACCGTTTATCCAATTATGGAGAGTTTGATCCTGGCTCAGAGTGAACGCTGGCGGCGTGCTTAAC
>JAVHOA010000092.1:0-2028 GCA_036169815.1 Sulfurimonadaceae bacterium | reverse complement strand
TTGGAGCTTACACCAAAAAAGAGTTAGGTTTTATGTGCGAAAGTTGAGATATATAAAAAACAATTATTTAATATTCCTACAGGGGCAGGAAAAACATTTATCCTCCTGTATGTTGCAAAATTAGTCGTTGAACAACTTGGTAAAAAAGTAATTATTTCATCTCCAACAAATATTCTTGCAAGGGAAATGTACAATATTTCTCAACAGTATGATTTTGGCTTCAAAGATGTAAAAGTAGATATTGGTGCCAAAAACTATGTTGATTACAATAAGTTGATTATACTGAGAGCTGAACTTGAAGAGTATGTAGAGGCATCTTCTATTGATCAATATATAGAGTTTGCTAAACTCAATTTTGACGATGGGCTTTATTTTGATGATTTTGAGAAAAATATCATATACAAAGATGTAAGCAACAATAAGATTGTTCAGAATCTTATATGTAAAACAAGCCACGATGAGAGACCGTTTCTTTCAAGTCTTTCTGTCACAAACCATTTTTTCTTGGTTAGCAGTTTGATCGGAAATAAAAATACCAATCTCGATGAATATGTTGTTTTGATCGACGAAGTACATACATTGTCAGATGTCGCGGAAGCGCTTTTGCAAAGAAAGTTTTCCATTTTTAATGCAAAAAATAACATAAAAAGCATGTTGGATTCATTAAAAAAACAGGATGATTTTATAGGCAAAGTTGCGTTGGAAAAGAATCTTCAAACTCTTTTTGCAAACTCTAGCTCATATATTAAAAAATATGCTTCAGGCGCAATGAGTGGCGAAGCTGTAACGGGCGAGAAAGCGAAATACTACCTTGATCTACTAAGCAGCAGTCTCTCTAAAGCCGCCATCGATGCAACATTAAAGCAGATAAAAAAACATCAAGATAAATTTCAACAAGAGGTTAGAATATCGTTCATTAATGAAATAAAAGAGTATCACGACCTGCAAGAGATATCAAGCTATAATAGTAATTTTCTAGGAATGGAATATTCACCATCTCGCGGATATCCTACTTTTATGGCTTCATCAGAAAATCCATTGGGGACTCTCAATAGAGTCCTGTGGAGTAAAACAACCATGTTTGCAGGGGTGAGCGCAACCATTACATCATCTTTTAGTCCTACAAAAAAAGAAATTTCTTATGGCTTTGCGAGAATAGGGTTAGCAAACAAAGATAGTAATTATGAGATCAATTTTTATGAAAAAAAATTCTCAAAAGAACTTGTGCAAATTCATAAAACACCTAGTGAGATGCCAGATGCAGAATTGGTGTATGATAATGACTTTCAAGAAGATAATAGCCCTTACTATGATTTTATTCTTAACAATATTCGAAATAAACATGATGGCAAAAACAGCATAGTGTTTTGCGGTGGATACAAAGAAGCTGACTATATGAAAAGAAGATATGATAAAATATTTGGCGATGTCAACACAATATGTTCCGATAGACAAAAGACTACAGTCCAAACTAAAAATGAGTTTGAAAAGGATGGCGGGATACTTTTTGCAACAAGAATGTTTAATACAGGTGTGTCGCTAGAGGGGAGTTCGCTTGAAAGATTATTTATTCTGAAGCTTCCATATCCTGTTGCAACAAGCGTGCGATGGATTAGGTTGAAAAACAGTAGCATGAACAAATTTATGACAGATATTAACAATGAGATGCTTATCTCACTTATGCAAACACTCGGAAGGTTGCAAAGAACAAAAAATGATAGTGGCTCTATTTTTATATATGACAAAAGATATCACACAAATATATCACTTAAAAAGCGAATCAATGAGATATTAAATTATTACGGAGTTATTAAGAGCACAATAAAACAAAAGAAAGAAGTTTTATCGGAAAAAGAGAGAAAAGAAAGCGAGGTAGAATTTTATAGACTAATAGGGATTTAGACTTAAATGTCATTTCCAAGAATAAACTGGAATATCTATAATTCCGCACAAAATTATTTAATCGTAAAATGACACTTTTACGATTTATTAATATAATTGTGGTACAATTTTCCAACAAAAAAATTA
>JAVHOA010000091.1:0-10229 GCA_036169815.1 Sulfurimonadaceae bacterium | reverse complement strand
AACTCGCGACCCCAACCTTGGCAAGGTTGTGCTCTACCACTGAGCTATTCCCGCAATTTTCAACTTTTTTCATTGTTGGGCCGGAAGTATAGCAAAAAAAAAATATCATGTAAAGGGGTTTTCGCAATTTTTTTGAAAAAAGTGTTATAATCGCACAAATACTAGTTTTAAATAAGGATTTTTATGCGTAGTGATACAATTAAAAAGGGGTTTGATCGTACTCCACACCGCTCCCTTTTACGTGCAACAGGACTTAAGGATGAGGATTTCAACAAACCATTTATTGGCGTTGCAAATTCTCATATAGACATCATTCCAGGACATTTTTTTCTGCAAGAATATGGCCGTATCGTAAAAGAAGCTATCCGTGAAGCTGGCGGTGTTCCTTTTGAATTTAACACAATCGGTGTTGATGATGGAATCGCCATGGGACACGATGGAATGCTCTACTCACTTCCCTCCCGCGAACTCATCGCCGATAGCATCGAAACTGTTATGAACGCCCACAAACTCGATGCGATGATCTGTATCCCAAACTGTGACAAAATCGTTCCAGGAATGCTTATGGGTGCACTTCGAGTGAATGTTCCAACTATCTTTGTTTCAGGTGGACCGATGAAGGCTGGGCATAAAAAAGATGGCACACCAATCGATCTTGCCACCGCATTTGAAGCGGTGGGGCAACATGCCGAGGGTCATATGAGCGATGACGAACTCTATGAGATTGAGTGTGAAGCCTGTCCAAGTGGCGGAAGCTGTTCGGGTATGTTTACTGCAAACTCTATGAATACACTTTGTGAAGCTATGGGCGTAGCACTTCCAGGAAATGGAACAGTCCTAGCCATGACGCCAGAGCGCATCGAAATGGTCAAAACTGCAGCACGTCGGATTGTAGAGATGGCAAAAGCAAACGATGATGGAAAATGGAATATGCGTAATATCTTAAATGAAAAAGCGATTCATAACGCGTTTGTTGTAGATATGGCAATGGGTGGGAGCTCTAACACTGTTTTACACATGTTAGCGATTGCAAATGAAGCAGAAGTGAACTTTGATATCAAAAAAATCAATGAAATCTCTGAAAATGTTTCACATATTGCAAAAATCTCTCCATCACTTTCAACAGTGCATATGGATGATATCAACCGTGCGGGCGGAGTGAATGCCGTTATGAAAGAGGTAAGTCGCCGTGGAGGTGTGTTGCACCTTGATGCACTCACTATTACGGGTGAGACTTTGGGTGCGAGAATTGCCGATGCAGTTATTAAAGACACGAGCATTATCCACACAAACGAAAACGCTTACTCAAAAGTAGGCGGTCTTTCTATTTTATTTGGAAATTTGGCGCAAGAGGGTGCGGTTGTAAAAACTGCAGGTATTATGCCAAGCATGAGAAAATTCACAGGAACTGCTGTGTGTTTTAACTCCCAACAAGAAGCGATTGATGGTATTATGAATCACAAAGTCAAAGCTGGCAATGTTGTGGTTATTCGCTATGAAGGGCCAAAAGGCGGACCAGGAATGCAAGAGATGTTGGCACCAACTGCACTTATCCAAGGGATGGGACTTGGCGAGAGCGTAGCACTTATCACCGATGGACGTTTTTCAGGTGCAACGCGCGGAGCGTCTATCGGGCATGTTTCTCCAGAAGCCGCTGAGGGCGGTATGATTGGTCTTGTCCAAGATGGCGATGCAATCGAGCTCGATGTTGATGCGCATCTACTTCAGTTAAATGTGGATGCACCAACTCTAGACAAACGCCGCGCGGAGTTTATACCGCATAAAAAAGAGATTACATCAAAATGGCTCAAACGCTATAGCCTCTTGGTTTCAAACGCATCAAACGGTGCATCACTGAAAACAGAACTTTAGTAACAAACGCTTACATGTAAGCATTTTTAGCTTACATGTAAGGAAAATAATATATCATACTTATAAAATTTATTTATATGGTTTTGCAAAATGAAGTTTATGAGAATTTTTTTATCACTTGCAATTTTTTCTACTCTGCTCTTTTGTGAATCCTTAGCTCCAAGCAAATCTGACACAAACACAACTCAAATATCTGCAGTAAAATGCCATTGCGTTTGTGATAAAAAGATTTCGAAAGTGGAAAAACTCTCAAAAGCCATAGAGTTTTACAAAAAATCTAAAGTATATAAATTTTCTAACTAAGTCTCTCTTTATCTAAAAAAAGCAAATCTGTTGCAAGTTTTGTGCTGATATTTGCCTGCAAATCCTCTATGAGTTCATGCGCGGTGTCCCCATCGATTGGATAACTTGACATTGAAGACTCAATATAAGAAGCAAAAAACTCCTCAAACATATCTTTTACGATGGTTGCGCCATACTTGTCTGTATATTGCAAAATGAAAAAATAGTGATTTTCATAATTGAGTATAGCATCTGAAGAGCGTAATATCTGCCCTAAACTCGCATTGATAAGCTCTTGAGCAAATGCTCCAAAGTTACAATATAAAATAGTCAAACTCTCCGCTCTATTTTCATCAACTCTTTTTGCAAGTCCAATACTCAAATCTAACAAAGGAACTATATTTTTAAATGTAAATTTAACGCCTGCCATCCTATACCCTTCAAGTTTATTTGCTTTAGTATATATTTTATACTCTTATAAAATAGTAAAAGGGCTTATTTCTGTTCGTGAAGCAAACGGAGATGTGAGGAGTTCCTCTGTATCAATTGCAACCGTATAAACTTCATCTGTTTTTGTTTTACAATAGGTCAAGACGATTCTTGCAGCAAGCTCTCTATCTGCATCTGTCGCATCAACTGAGAGCAGAGAGTGTGGACCCATAACGCCTATGGTTTTGACATGACAAAACTTTTTATTTACGATTGTGTGAAGCTTCTCACTCTCCTCTTGATTACGCCCAACAATCAACTTGGCACCATCTTGCAAACGTAAATAGCGGCCATATTTGAGCACGGGAATATCTTCGATCATAAAAGTATCATCAGAAATAAAATCTCTGATTTTTATTGAAAAATTCACATCTGTGAGCAAACACCCACCGCCAGGCGTTTCAAAATCTTTGAGTCCAAATTCTTCTGCGAGTTGCAACTGTCGCTCACGGTTTCTTCCCAAGATACCTTCAAGTTTTTCTCTATCAACAATCCCTTCCTCTTCGGCAATTGTTGGAGCAAGCAGTTTTGCTGACATCGGACGCAAAAGAAGTCCATCACAGTTACTTTCATTTAAAACAGTTTGGAGCGCCTCTTTATTTTGGCTCATAGGCCGCTGACCTAACACCTCGCCGCTTATCAAAAAGCTCGCACCTTCGGCTATCATAATCCTCTTTGCTACCTCAAACATTTTGGCATGACAATCGATACATGGGTTAAAACGTTTTCCATAACCATGTTTTGGGGAGAAAAGTACCTCTTGAAGATATTCGCTTTGAATATCGATAATCCGCAACTGCGCACCTACTTGATCACACATACTTTTCATATGTGCATACCTATCTTTGGTGGAACCAAAACCTGTATTGATGTTACATGCAATAACTTCAATACCCTGATTGATGATAAGCTTTATCGCAAGAGTCGAATCTAAACCGCCACTAAAAAGGGCGATTGCTTTTATTTTTGACATCAATTTCCTTTGGGGGAGACAAAATGGTGGCTTACATGTAAGGGCTTAACCCCCGTATGCGACTAATTCACCTTTTTGTAATTTTGTAATTTTACCACGGATAGAACGGATCAAAAAAGCCTTTTGCTCAAAACCAATATCGCTACGCAACTGAATCTTTTTGTACTCTTGATTGTAATATTTGCTTAAAAAAGCAATCAATTCCGCTTTGAGCGACTCATAACTTGCATGAGAAACAATATTTTCATCCACTGCAATCGCCATCAAATCTGGTGCTTGTGTGTGTCCACTTAGTGCGAGGGAGAGCTCTTTTTGGTGAAACTGTAAGAGTTCTGGAGCAATGGTGTCGAGAATCTGATCGATAAACTCAGGATGTTCCAAGACCGTTTTTACCAAAGAGAGTTCCCACATATCGCGATATGGTGTGCGCAATTGGCTTGTATTTTTCTGCGCTGGGTTTTGTGAAGCAATCTTGACAAAAGAGGGGTTTACACCAAGAAGTGAAGCAAGATAGCTCTTATACTCCTCTTGCAAAAGCGGTGAAAGTGTTTGAAGATATGCCACAGCCTGCTTGAGTGCATCCTCTTTTTCGTTTGGATTTTTGATATTGTAGTTTGCGATAATACGCTCAATCACGAACTCGACAAAAGGTTTTGGCTCACGAAAGAGCTTTCCAAGCTCCTCAACTTTGCCATTTTTCACCATATCTGCGGGATCCATGCCTCCACTAAAAAGAATAACACCGCCATGAAACCCCGATGCGCTCAAAAGACGCGCGGCTTTAAGTGCTGCGGCGGCTCCTGCACTGTCGCCGTCATAGGCCATAATAACATGCGGTTCCCCCTTGCGTAACAAAGGAAGATGCTCTTGAGTGAGCGCTGTTCCAAGGGTTGCGACCGCATTGATAAAACCTGCTTGATGGAGCATAATAACATCAAGATAACCCTCTGTTATAATGATCTGACGATTTTTATAGATACTCTCTTTGGCAAAATTATAGGCATAAAGGAGTTTAGATTTGTTAAACAGTTTTGTCTGCGGAGAGTTCACATATTTTGCTTGATGTCCGCTAATCGTTCGCCCGCCAAAGCCGACAACCGAGCCGTTGGGCGCAAAAATAGGAAAGGTGATACGCTCAATAAAACGGGCAAAGCTTTTACCATTTTCATGCCCTGCGACCCCAACTTCTATCGCTTCGCGCATCGTAAACATATTTTTTTGAATGTAATTTAGCGTTTGCGCCGAACTTGGAGCATACCCGATGGCAAACTTTTCAATACTTGATTCATAGATGCCACGCTCTTTGATATATGCCAAAGCATTCTGGTTATGCGTGAGAAGATTTTGATAGTATTCACTGAGTTTATCCAGAAGCTGTGAGCGTTTTTGCTGATTTTTATTGTCTGTATAGGTGAGTGAAAAGTTATAGTTGCTTGCCAATTTTTCGATGGCTTCTGGATAACTGAGTTTTTCATACTCCATCACAAAGCGGATAGAATCTCCGCCTGCACCGCATCCAAAACAGTGGTATATCTGTTTTGAGGGACTTACAACAAAACTTGGAGATTTGTCATCATGAAAAGGGCAAGGAGCTTTAAAGTTTGCTCCCGCCTTTTTGAGTTCAATGTAAGAACCGACAACATCTAGGATATCAAGTCTTGATTTGAGCTGTTCTATCGAGTCGTTTGCTATCATTGCGAGAGAATATCTGCGTAACTATAAAGCGTAGGATTAACAAAAATCTTATGCTCTTTGATGCTAATTCTTGCATCTTTATGCGCCATCATCTTAAAGCGCATTTTGATTTTTTCCTCTTTTTTGGGTTTCAATCCCAAAGAGCGAAGATATTTTTTAAGTGAAATCGCATCACGTGTAACATCGATAATCTCCGCAGTTGCAATCTGCGATTCATCGCGCGCTTCAAGCAATTTTGTTGAAAAGCTTTGTAAAATATTTTTAAGTTGCTCATCTTTTTCTTTATAGATGTTTTCTATCTTGATGCGCTCTTGGATGAGCATCTGCTCTTTTTGATCTCTGAGTGAGGAGTTGTCTTTTTCAAGCTGTTGCACTTTTGTTTGAAGTGTTTTGTTTTGCTCTTCTAAAAAACTAGTATATTTATCATCATTTACGACTGGTTTATTTGCTATCTGGACATCATCGACTATCACATATTTTACCCCATGCTCACTCATGGAAGGCAAACTTCCCCGTCTTATGCGATTATGAATCGCCTCTTTTGAGACCTTAAAATGCTGCGACGCTTCTTGAATAGTCAATTTTGCCATAACACCCTCCTAACGCATATTTTCAAAAACAAGCGGTGCTTCCCACTCCATAGAGCGAATTGTTTTGATCACTTTTTGCAAGTCATCTATCTGTTTTGATTTCACACGGATAGCATCACCTTCGATAGTGGCTGTTACTTTAAGTTTGAGATTTTTAATTTCCGCGACAATCTTTTTTGCCTCTTTTGATTCAATGTAATCTACGATTTTATAGGTCGCTTTTCTTGTGTTGCCGCTTGCATTTTCAACTTTTGCCTCTTCTAAAACTTTTGAAGAGAGATCACGCTTGAGCAGTTTTGCAATAACAATATCATACAATGCTTCAAGTTTGTTGTCACTTGACGCAACTAAGACAAGTTGCTTCTCTTTTTCTTTGTAGCTTACTTCATAGGGAGTTCCCTTAAAGTCATATCTATTTGCAACCTCTTTATCAACAAGGTTGATACAATCTTTAAACGCCTGCATATCAATTTTTGCAGAAATATCAAATGAAAATTCTTTAGGAGCCATAACACACCACCTCACAACTGTTTTAGAAATTATAACCGATAAAACGAGCTATTTTAAAATAATGATATTTTTAATGAGTCCACGCGTATCTTCACCCTGTTGTTCAAGCGTATAAATCTCTTCATATTTTTTAGCAATCTCCTCGACTGCCATTTTGCCTGCTGGATTATACATAACGGTATATCCCTCTTCTAAGTTTTCTTTTGGAGTAACATGGGCAATCGACCAATAATAATCCCCATTTTTGAGCAGATTTTTTGAATACCCTTTCCATGTGTCACCCTTACATGTAGAGTTTTGCATACAGTGAAAAAGGGTGGTTGGCATGTGTGGATCGACGATTTGACTGTAATGCGCACCAATGAGTTCTGCTTTGTCGTATCCTGAAAAGTTTAAAAAAGCTCTATTGACGTAGGTAATATATCCCTCTTTGTCTATCTCATAGATTAAATTTCCATCTCTAAAATCGATTTCGTTACCTGTTGGAGTAGAACTGTTCATAATGTTTCCTTATATTGAATAGGAGGCATCATAGAACATATTTTCTTCATTTTTACTAAAGGGCATCTTTAAAGAGATCATAAAAAGTTTTAAAATGTCAAATCAAAGCCACCAAAACTACTCGCCAAATTTGGATCCATATAGCCCATAACACCGCTTTTATTTTTCAACATCATAATATCCTGTTTTGGAGCGATTGCTTGCGGGCAAACGGGAACGCACTCCCCACAAAGTGTACAGTCATAAATACCCTTTTCTTGAATGGCACCAAGCGTTTTACTCACATCTTTTTCTCTGGCATCGCTCACATACCGCCATGCTCTTGTAAGTGCAAATGGCCCTATAAAATCGGGGTTTACACTGTAAACTGGGCATGCACTATAACAAGATCCACACAAAATACAGTCACTTTGAAGCGCATTGATCTGTGCTTGGATTGGGCTTACATGTAAGGGGGTTTGAGGAGGGGAAATCTCTGCTAAATCCGAGCTATCTTGAAGCGGAGTTTGCCACGCTTTTGCAACCTTGTTAAACGCATACGCTTTTTGCATCGCAACCACAAGATCACGCACAATCGGGGCGTTACGTAGCGGTTCTATGCAATCATTTTCTTGCACTTTATACGTACATGCAAGCACCTCTTTCCCATTGGCTCGCATGGCGCAGCTACCACACACACCACTGCGACATCCCGATGAAAATGCAAGTGATCTGTCAATCTTTGTTTTGATATGTGTTAAAACCTCCAAAAGAGTCACACCTTCAAGATTGACACAAAAGTTTGTTATCTCACCTTCTCTTTGAATATGTATTTGCATCAATCACAATACTCTCTTTCATAAATTTCATCCTCCATCAGTTCATCTTCGCCATATTCTTCACCCCAGTCTTCTTGTTGCTCCTCTTCCTCTTGCGCCTCTTGCACCACATCATTGACACATTGTATCGGCTCTACTCTATACATAATTTTTCTCCATCTTTATAATAAATGCTGTTTTTCTCAAACAGTTTGTTTTCAAAGGGCATATCAACTCTATAATGCGCACCACGGCTCTCTTCTCGCTTGAATGCACCCAAAACAACCATCTCGCAAAGCGCTACCATGTTTTGAAACTCCAAAAATTCTACTAACTCTGTGTTATAGATTTTGTTTGTATCGCGCACACCCATCAAAGGAAGTTGTGCTTTAAGTTTTTGCAGATAGGCTTTTGCCACTCCAAGTTTTGTCGCATCACGTTTGATGCCGACGTTTTCATAAAACTGCTCACATAAACCCTCTTTTGCCACATAAAAATCAAGGTTTTCTTCAAAAGAGGCTTTACATGTAAGGCTTTTGAGAATATCAAAAAACCCTATTTCTTCTCTTTTTGCCTTACATGTAAGGGATTTTTCCAATGCCGCTTTCGCCGCATTTTTGCCCACTTTGCGTCCAAAAACGATAAGTTCAAGCAAAGAGTTTCCACCCAGTCGATTTGCTCCATGCAGTTTTTGATTTGCGCACTCACCAACTGCAAATAGGCCTTTTACACTACTTTGAGCGTTTGCATCAACATCGATGCCGCCCATCGTGTAGTGGGCAACAGGCTTGATGGCAACGAGTTCAAAAACAGGATCAACCCCTTCGTAAAGTTTTGCAAGTTTACGCTCTTGGGGGAGATTTTCATCTATAAACGCCTCACCTAAATGGCGCATGTCAAGATAAACTTCACCCCCATTTTCAAGTGCATCATCAATCGCACGGCTTACCTCATCGCGAGGAGCCAGTTCATTGACAAAGCGTTTTTTCTCTTTATTTAAAAGATACCCACCTGAACCTCGGGCACTCTCAGAGATGAGAAGTGAGGAGTTTTTAAGTCCTGTTGGATGAAACTGCACAAATTCCATATCGCTCAGTCTTGCCCCCACCCTATATGCCGCCATAATCCCATCACCAGTGGAACCGACGGCATTTGTAGAGTTTTTGCCATAGATTCTACTGTATCCACCCGTTGCAAGAATCACGCTTTGTGCATAGTGCCGCTCAATCTCGCCCGTTTGGATATCTAGCACAAGGGCTCCGCAAACAACCCCATCTTGCGTGAGGAGCTCAAGTAAAAAACGCTCACTGAGTATCTCCATCTCGTGCGCGTTGCACTGGTCATACAAAGTGTGTAAAATCTTCAAACCCGTATAATCTTGCGCATAGCAAGCACGCGCCGCGCTCGCACCACCTAAACGGCGCTGTGCGATTTTGCCGTCCTCAGTTCGGCTAAAAGGAACACCAATACTATCAAGCCAATGCAAGGCATCAATCCCCTCACTGCAAAGTTTTTCAATCATCGCTGTATCTGCTAAGCCATGTGCAGATTTGAGTGTGTTTTCATAATGAGCGCGAACACTATCTTCACCCACATGTCCAAGCGCTGCGTTGATACCGCCTTGTGCCATACAAGTTTGTGAACGCGTCGGGTATGTTTTTGTAAGCACTTTAACACTCGCACCATGCGCTACAGCGCTCAGCGCTGCGGTAAGTCCAGCGCCACCCGCACCTATCACCAATACATCAACCATTCCAATCCCCTGCATAAGTAATAAAATAGAGTATTTAACTGATGTTACCTACTCTTGTAAAAAAGAGTCTCATGCCCTCTAATTTTCTCGAAAAGTTACCTTTTCGTAGCTTCAGGGGGCCGCAAGAGACAAATGTCTCTTGCCACTCAAATGGACGAGTTCGTTTGAGTGCGTAACATCAGGTATTTAAAACAAGGATTTTACAAAAGCTCCGCTTCATTCAAACTCTCATTTTGAAATTAGAGTAAATCTGATAAGATACCTGCATGAAAAGTCGTATTTTAGTTTTTATCCAATTTAGCACCATTTTTTTAATGCTTCTGCCTCTTGGTGGTGACGCGCAAAATCGCTATTTAGGGTTATCTATCACTTTTATAGGGATTCTTATAGGTTTGCTCGCCATCAAAGCACATCCGCCAGGCAACTTCAATATCCGTCCAGATATCAAGGAAAACTGCACGCTGATTAGGCATGGCATCTACAAAATAATCCGTCATCCCATGTATGCCTCTGTTTTACTCTCAATGTTTGGCGTGAGCATTTACTATGCAAATTTATATGTTGTTTTGCTCTATTTGCTTTTGTTAGTCACGCTGCTCACAAAGATGTTTTATGAAGAATCGCTTTGGAGCAGTAAAGATGCATGTTATCAAACATACGCAAAAACGACCTATCGGCTCATCCCTTATATCTTTTAGGCAGTCTATGTGAGCAATATCATCTTTTCTATTTTAAGCGTTTATGTTTTCATTTTGATGGGTTATTTA
>JAVHOA010000090.1:0-2042 GCA_036169815.1 Sulfurimonadaceae bacterium | reverse complement strand
CCTCTTTTTTCACTTTTTCTTTCTAAAATAAATCCACTTTCAAAAAACAGTTTACCCACTCAAAAAACCCTTACATGTAAGGCTTTTTGATTCATATTAGTAACTGGGCATTTTTAGTTATTTGATTTTTTAGTAATTGGTCTTTTGTATTGTAATTGACAATGTCAATTTTAAAATCAAAATCAACTTTTATGAGCTGGGCAATCAGTTTTGCTTTACTTCGGCGAAAATCGATTCGTGATAAATCACTCTCGATAGCGATGTCGATATCTCCACCTTTTTTAGTATCATCAACTCTACTGCCAAAAAGATAAACATTAACATCACCAAAACTTTTCCCAACTGCATCATTGATAGTATTTATAATGCGTGCTTTGAGCCTCACGACATATACCTTCTTGCAAAAGCCAATGAATTAAGATAATAACTTTCTATCTTTTCAAAACTATCTACACAAAATTTCAAATCTTCCAAAGCCTCTTGAAGCTCCTCTGGATAATCGTGTTCGAGTTCATTTCTTACTTCTCGTAACTCTATCCAGTTATCTAACGAATCTATAATTTCCTCTTTTTCTATATAGCCAAGGACTTCACTCATCTTGCCACTATAGATACCTGCGACTTCCAAAAGCAATACAAAAATCTTTGCACTCAAAAAATCTTGCACTGAACTAAACCTCTTTAAGTAAGCATCTAAAATCGCTCTTTCTTGGGCTTTGAGTGTATTGAAAACAAACTGATCATAAATATTTTTTTCCAACAATAAAGCCTCAATCAAATCTTTATACTCTTTTAAAGCAACGTAATGCTTTTCCAGCTTTTCAAATCTTTTTTGAAGTATCTTTTTTGTGTCATCAAGCTTCATTGAATTCCTTAAACGTTTTCTAAATCATTGTACTAAACTTTTATTTAAACTCTTTATTTCACAAGCTCTCCATAACACTCAGGTCTTCGGTCTCGTATGAGTCCCCAATAGTGTTGGAACTCTCTATTTTTTTGCAAATCGTACTCGCCATACAAAATCTCCTCTTGATCTCGTGAGGCTTCTGCAATCTTTTCACCCGTCGCATCTGTCATAAATGAGCTTCCAAAGAAATTGAGGTTACATGTAGCGCCTTTTTCTTCACCATAACGATTTGTCGCAATCACAGGAACTATGTTGGTACTTGCGTGTCCCATCTGCACTCTTTGCCAATGCTCTTTTGAATCCACGCCAATCTCAGGTTCGCTGCCAATGGCAGTTGGAAAGAAGAGTAGTTCTGCACCCATAAGCGTAAGAGAACGTGCTGTCTCACAAAACCACTGATCCCAGCAGATGCCAGCCCCTATGCGGCCATACGCAGTATCCCATACTTTAAAACCAGTATCTCCTGGCTTGAAATAAAACTTCTCCTCATAACCAGGCCCATCTGGAATATGCGTTTTGCGGTAGTTTTGTAGTTCTCGACCATCAGCGTCCATCACGACAAGCGAGTTAAAATACTCACTCCCGCTTTTTTCAAAATAGCTCACCAAAATCACTACTTGAAGCTCTTTTGCCAAAGCAGAAAATTTTGCTAACAGTGGATTTCCAGCGCGCTCGCACGCCCAAGAAAAATATTTACTATCCATATCTTTACAAAAATACAAACCCTCAAAAAGCTCAGGAAGTAAGACAATATTTGCCCCATTTTTCGCAGCTTCTTGCGTTAAATGTATCGCTTTTTTTACATTTTCATCTTTATTTTCACCCATACGCATCTGAATAGCGGCTACTTTTACCATCAAAAACTCCTTACATGTAAGCCAAAATAATAGTATAAAAATGCTTACATGTAAGCAAAAATAATAGGTTAAAAAAGACTTGTATGGAAGCCTTTTTAAACGTTTAGCTAACATAAATCAACTATGAAATATGACGTTATAGAGAGATAAAAATTGGGAATTATAAAAGTAGATACGAGAGGTTACATGCTATTTAAAGTGAATAATTTAAAAACTGATTTTAAAAGGTGGTGGCCAATCTCGGAATCGAACCAAGGACACAGTGATTTTCAGTCACTT
>JAVHOA010000089.1:0-34351 GCA_036169815.1 Sulfurimonadaceae bacterium | reverse complement strand
TTAAAAAGAGAAAGATTTGATTTATCTTATGCGATTTGTATCGATAGAGGAAACCTCTTTGAAAAGGTTTCCTCACAAAACAAGCTACTCTACGATGCCCATCTCTCCGCCGACTCTTGCAAAAAGAAGAAGCGTACCAACATCTAAAGAACGGTCAGCGACTTTTTCACTTTTTCTTAAAGCACTAAGAATCTTTGTAAATTTACCAAAATCATCTATATTTGGTGCTTGTTTTATAACGCTTTCTTGAAGCAGTTCATACAAGTCATCTGTTTTGCTCTCACCGATTAAAAGCTTATTATAAAGCTCTTGCGTTTCATCTGTACATGTAGTTTTTAACATTAAAACAACTGTATTTAAACACTCGACCGTTGTTTTTTGCATTGGAACGGCAAACTCTTTAACGGTCACTTCATCTAACTCTTGACAATAGTTTGTCAAACCTGCAATAAAAGTTCTCGTATTTGAAGAAGCACGCAACAGCTCATTTGTAATCTTAAAAAATGAAACGATAAGACGCAAATCTCTCGCTTCAGGTGAATAAAGTGCTAAAACTTTGATGATATTATTATCAATCTCTGTCATTTTAGAACTCATATTTTTAAGAGAGTTTTTTGCATTCTCTAAAAGATTTCTATCACAATTCATTAGCCCGTTTAAAATAACGCTATTTGCTTCTAAAATATTTTCAGCAATATGCACTATTTTATTATTGATCTCATCTAACTGTTTGCTGTATGTTTTTAACATCACCCAAATCTCCCCGTAATATAATCTTCTGTTTTTTTCTCTCTTGGATTTAAAAAGATTTGTTCTGTTTGGCCATACTCAATCAAATCTCCTAAATACATAAATGCCGTATAATCACTAATGCGGCTTGCTTGTTGCATATTATGCGTGACAATCGCAACGCTGACATCTTTTTTAAGCTCAACAATCAACTCTTCAATCGCAGCCGTTGAAATAGGATCGAGCGCTGAAGTTGGTTCATCAAACAAAAGCAGTTCAGGCTTGAGTGCAACGGCGCGCGCGATACAAAGACGTTGTTGCTGCCCGCCACTTAAACCCATAGCACTTTTATTTAAACGGTCACTCACTTCACCAAAAAGTGCGCTGCCTTTAAGGGCTGCTTCTACTCTATCTTTGAGTTCGGTTTTGTTTTTGATTCCTGAAAGACGCAATCCATAAGCGACATTGTCAAAAATACTCATTGGAAATGGAGTTGGTTTTTGAAAGATCATTCCAACACGTTGACGCAATTCTATAAACTCATTTTCTTTTTTAATATCTAAAATATTTTCCATTGATTCTGTTGCTTCATTTAAAAGCATCAATCTTCCCTCATACTCATTGTTTGGATAGAGATCATGCATTCTATTAAGGGAACGAAGCAGGGTTGATTTTCCACAACCACTCGGCCCGATCAATGAAGTAATACAATTTTTTTTGATCGGTAGATTAATATTGTTCAATGATCTTGCAGGAGCACCTGCATATGTAAAACTAAAATCTTCTATATTCATAATTGGCATAGCTTTTATCCTTTTTTTCTTGTAATATATCTTCCAAGAAGATTGATCATTAAAACCATCATTGTAAGTATAAATGATGCAGCCCACGCTAAATCCCGACTTTCTGATGTTGGATCGTTTGCAAGTGCATAGATACTTACCGTCAATGATGGATACGACTCCATTAAATCCACTGAAAAGTAGTTACTTGTCTCACTTGTAAAAAGCAATGGTGCTGTTTCACCAATGATTCTAGCAAATGCAAGCAATAAACCCGTCATAATCCCAACTTTTGCCGCTTTAATAATAATATCGACGATAACACGAGACTTACTCGCACCCAAAGCGATACCCGCTTCACGCAACTCTCTTGGCACAAGTGAGAGCATATTATCCGTTGTATTGATAACAATTGGTATCATCATAATAGCAAGCGCAATACTTCCCGCAAGTCCGCTTGTTCCATTCATAGGAACAACAACAACCGCGTAAACAAAGGCACCAATAACAATCGATGGCGCACTCATCATAATATCACTCAAATCGCGGATAAAACGAACATAGCTTCCACGTCCATACTCTTGGAGGTAAATCCCAGCCATCATCCCAATCGGCACACCAATAAGTGAAGCAATGCCCGCCATAATAAACTGCCCAACAATAAGGTTTTTCAACCCTCCATCAATGAGATCGTTTAAGAAGAGCGAAAAATGCAGAGAACTAAGCCCTTTGCTTATGAGTGTAAAGAGAATCCAAGCCAAAAAAGCAAGACCCACAAGCGCTGAGAGTGTTGAGAGAAATAACACTATTTTATTGAGTAACAATCTCATTATTTATCCTTTCTTAAGAAATAAAACTTCGCAATAGAGATTACAGAGAAGCTAATAATAAAGAGTAAAAATGCTAGGTAAAAAAGTGCTGATGTTGTCATCCCTGAGGCTTCACCAAAACTATTTGCCATCGCAACTGGAATAGAAGTCGTTGGAGCATTGATGGCATTTGGCAAAGAAAAGATAGATCCTATTAAAAATGCAACCGCCATCGTTTCACCAAGTGCACGTCCAAGCGCTAAGATAATCGAGCCAATAATCCCCGCTTTTGAATATGGAAAAATAATATCTTTTATCACCTCAAATTTTGTAGCACCCAAAGCGTACGCTGACTCTTTTAAAACATCTGGTGTTGTTTTCATACTATCACGCGTAATGGCTGCCATAAACGGAAGAATCATAACTCCAAGAACCAAACCAGCCGTAAGCAGTGAAACCTGATAGCCGCCGACGACATCTTGAACAAGTGGAGCAAAGTAAAAAAGTCCCCACATACCAAAGATAATACTTGGAACCGCGGCAAGGAGTTCTATGGCAATCCCTACTACATAGGAGATATTTTTTGGAGCAATCTCCGCTAAAAATACAGCAATTCCCATCGCAATTGGTAAAGCAAATGCCATAGCAATCAATGTTGAAAGAATAGTTCCAACGATAGGTACAAACCCACCAAAAATAGTTCTTGTAGGAACTTCATCCTCACCGCCGCCAAGCAATGACTCAAGAGAATCTTCCTCACTTGGTTGTGCTTCTACTTTTTTTTGCTCAGGAGTATCTACAACCGTTGCCACAGGATTTTCAATTGGAACCTCTTTGCCCCACTCTTTTTGGGTAATAAATCCAAATCCAAACTCATCAATTGCAGGTTTTGCGGAGTTGAATAAACTAATAAAAATAGAAGCAAGAAGCACTAAAACAAGCGTAGCACTCATAAAAGAGAGGGTTTTAAATAGTTTTTCCATCAGTAACCAATTTTCATAAATTTTAAAAAATGCAGAATATGCACTTTTAAAAATATATTAAGAGTGGAATTTTAAAAAAGTTTTATTACAGAGTGGTTACATGTAAGCAAAGGCTTACATGTAAGAGGTATTATTTAATACCTTTAGCACTCCAGTATGTGTGAATCTTATTGATAAGTGCATCTGGAAGTGGAACAAATCCAAGTTTTGTAGCAAGAGCATCTCCGTTTTTAAATGACCAATCATAAAATGCAGTTACTTTTTTGTCCATAGCTTGTTTTTGAGCAGGAACTAAAACAAATGTTGCTGCTACGATTGGGTAAACACCTTTTCCATTTGGATCAGCGATTGCTGCAAAGAAATCTTTTTTAGGATCAAGGTCAGCTTTTGCTGCTGCTGTTTGGAATGATTTTAAACTTGGTGCAACAAACTCACCTGCTTTATTTTCTAAAGTAGCCATTGCAAGATGGTTTTCTTTTGCATCAGCGAAATCAACATAACCAACAGAGTACGGAGTTTGTTTGATTTGTGCAGCTACACCAGTATTTCCTTTTCCGCCAACATGGTGGTCACCTGGCCAATTTAACTCTTTTTGAACACCAAAAGCTGTTTTCCATTCAGGAGAGATCACGCTAAGGTAATAAGTAAAGTTAAATGTAGTTCCCGAACCATCCGCACGGTGTACAAAAGTTATTTTTTCGTGTGGAAGTTTTGCACCTTTGTTTGCAGAAACAATCACTTTATCATCCCAGTAAGCAATTTTTCCAAGTGCTATTCCAGCGATTGCAGCGCGGCTAAGTTTTAAACTTTTCACTGATGGGATATTGTAACTCATAGTAATTGCACCAACAACTGTTGGAAACTGATAGAGTTTTGATTCAGCTAACTCTTTTGGACTTAGTGCAGCATCTGTACCGCCAAAATCAACTAAACCAGCTTTTACATCTTTAATGCCAGCAGAACTTCCTTTAGAGATGTAATCAACTTTTGCGCCTGTTGCTTTGTTGTAAGCACCAATCCAATCTTGGTAAACACTATATGGAAAAGAAGCACCGCTTCCTTTAAAATCTGCAGCAGAAACTGAAGTGGTTGTAAGCATTAAAGCCGCTAATGGAGCCAAAAGAGCTATTTTTTTCATGTGTTGTTACCTTTTTTTGATTTTGATAACGGCATAATAATGCGTGTTGATTACAAGTTGATTACAAAGAAAGTTCATGGTATAGTTGCAAGAAGTCTAATAAGGAATTTCCATGCAAGATCCATCTACAGTTGGCGAAAATATGATGCTATTTTTGGTGATATTAGCCATTGTTGGTATAATACTCACAAGAAAAAAAGCGAAATAAGGAAAAAAAGATGAAACATCACAACAGCAACAGTAATGATAAAAACTTGTTTATCATAGCAAGTGTTGTATTTATATTTGGATTAGTTTGGGCCATGATTGGCGAGGAATGGACAAAAGTAGTATTTGCAACCATCTCTTTTGGATTTTTCATTTACGCTGGGGTCAAACTAGAGCTCAACGCTATTCACTCTAAAAAAGCGCACTAAGCGCTTTTTTCCTCTTGCTTTCTTGAGACGTTAAATCTTTTTACTCAGAGCGTCAATATGTGTACTATCTCCTAAAACGACTATGATATCCCCTTTTTCTAAAAGATTATTATTTTCAAATGAAGTATGCCAGCTTCCTTGATGCTTATATGCAATAGGCTTTAAGTCGTGATTATTTTCAAAAACAGAGGATAAGATAGAGACTCCAACCCAAAAATCAGGAACTTTGAGTTTTGCAATCTTCATCGTAATAGAGAGATCTATTGTTTCATAGTTAATATTTTCAACCATATTTTTTACAAGTTTTTTTGCTGATTCCATTTCAGGATAAATAACTTTTGTTGCGCCAAGTTGTGCCAAAATCTTCCCATGAACCGCCGTGATTGCTTTAGCAATAATCGTTTGAATGCCTAGCTCTTTGAGCGCCATCACTGTTAAAATACTCGCTTCAATATGTTCGCCAATACTCACAACAGCAACATCAACACCACCAATACCTGCTTCTCGAAGTGCTTTAATATCTGTAGAATCAAGTACAACCGCATCTTGGATATACTCGTTAATCTCATTAATCTGCTCTTCATCTTGATCTATACCAATAACACTGACGCCCTGTTGTGCAAGACCTTTTGCAACATTAAAACCAAATTTTCCCATACCGATTACTGCATAATTTTTCACAATACAACCTTTGCTTCTGGATATTTAACACGGCTTTGAACCGCTTTGCCTATGATAATAACTGTAAATGCAAACACCCCAACACGTCCCATAAACATCAAAAGAATAATATTAATCTTTCCCCAAACTCCAAAAAGTGCACTAAAACTTAACACGCCGCCATTGCCTGTTGAAAGTCCAACGGTACCAAAAGCAGAACATGCTTCAAAAAGTGTTGGTAAAAATGGCTGTCTTTCAAATTCACTCAAAAGCACTGTTGAAGTAACAACATAAATAGAAGCAACAAAAATAATCGCATACGCCTTATTAATCTGATAATTTGAAATAGAGCGGCGAAAAATATGCGCACGCGTATCACCTCGAAGGGTGTACCAAACACCAATAAATGCTAAAGCAACAACGGTCACTTTCATACCCCCAGCAGTTCCTCCTGGAGCCCCACCAATCATCATAAAAAAGGTAGAGAAAAACATATCTGAACTCGTGAGCGTGGACATATCAATAGTATTAAATCCTGCTGTCCTATAATTGACTGAGGTAAACCAAGCTGCTGCTATTTTGTCTTCCCATGAAAGCGCTTTAAAAGCACTATTCCACTCTAAAGAGAGAAGCAGTGCCATTCCCAAAACAATTAAAAAAAGTGTCATAGAAAGAATAATTTTTGTATTGGTCGAAAGACGCAAGATTTTCTCTTTTCTAAAATAAAACAATTCTGCAATAACCATGTACCCGATTCCACCTAAAATAATCAGCCAAGGAATAGTAAAATTGATAATGAAGTCTGTCTTGTACCGCATTAAATTATCGCTAAAAAGGGAGAAACCTGCATTGTTAAATGCTGAGATGGAATGAAAAACTCCAAACCAAACTGCCCGTAAAAATGACATATCAGCAGAAAATCTTAAAGCCAGTAGCAGTGCACCGGCAACTTCGATAATGAGAATCGAGGTAAAAACAACTTTTAAAAATCTCACTAAACCATCCATCCCTGGATAATTGAGTGATTCTTTTAAAATAAGTCGATCACGATGACCGATTTTTTGACGTCTCATCACAGCTAAAAATGTGACAGCCGTCATATAGCCCAAACCGCCTATTTGAATCAAAAATAGAATCACAGTTTGTCCAAAAACAGTAAAATCTACAGGCGTATCTTTGACGATAAGACCAGTAACACAAACAGCAGATGTAGAGGTAAAAAGTGCGTCTATGAGGCTTAAATGACCATTGTGCGCGTAAGGGAGCAGTAAAAGGAATGTGCCAAAAAAAATCAATCCAAGAAAACTATACACAATAACACGGATTTCTGAACTATGCAAATATTACCCTATAAATAAATTGTGAGAATTCTACTCTCAAATGTATAAAAGAAAGTTTTACTGCTCAAGATATTGTGGTAGCAAGGCTTGAATACGTTTATAAATCTTCTCAAAATCTGTTGAATAGACGCGTGTATTTCCAATAGATGTGATGAAATTTGTATCTCTTTGCCATCTTGGAACTATATGCAAGTGGATATGCTCAGCAATCCCTGCTCCAGCACTCTCACCCAAATTCATCCCGATATTGACTCCATGCGCACCAAAGCCCTCTTTTAAAAGTCGAACCGATTTTTGAGCCAAATCACTCATGTGCAACCATGTTTCACTCGAAAGTGCTTCGAGTTTGTCAGTATGGAGATGCGGGATAATCATAAAATGTCCTGGCGTGTATGGGTATTTATTCATCACCATAAAACAGTGTTCATCACGATAGAGTACATGTAAGGATGCATCATCATCGCCATGCGAACTAATATGACAAAAAACACAGCCATCTATTTTTTGACCAGCGACATATTCATCTCTCCACGGTGCATATAAAATAGCTTGCATACTTACTCCCTCTCTTTTTTAAGCATTTTTTTTAGATGAAATTTGGCGCATCATTAGCAAAAAGGATGATGTCTCCTGCTCTTGTTTGTGCACCTAAAACCTCTGTGAGTTTTGTTTTATCTTTTAAGATAATCGTATTTGCCACTGTGAGATGTTTTTCAAAAAGTTCTGAATTAAGCGCACTTGTGACAATTGCAATATCAAACACTTTGTTGATTGCATCGATAAGTTCAAGATTGAGCGCATCGGTACTCTCAACCAAGCCAGGAGTCACTATCACTTTTCTGCCATTATGAAGCGAACATAAGCGTACGCCCTCAAGCATCCCATCGATATTACCGTTATATCCATCATCTAAGATGATTTTTCCGCCCGCATCAATGCGCTCTAAGCGGTGTTCTACGGGTTTGAGTTTTGCAACCGCTTTTGTGATCTCTTCATCACTAAGCCTTAAATGTTTTGCCACCAAAACAGCCGCTTCAATATTCATAGTCTGAAATGAACCAAGTATGACAGTATGAAGTTTTAGGCTCTCATTTTGGCTTACATGTAAGGCTTCTTGTGGGTGTAGCGTAAATGAAGTGCCTTGCAGGTTTGCTTCTATATCTGAAATAGTATTGCCAAAAAAGCTTACTTTTTCATGCACTTCATCTGTCACAGAAGTGTGGATAAACGCCTTTTGCAAACGAGGCGATTTCATGATTTGGAGTTTTGTAGCGATGATATTTTGTAAATTTTTAAAATATTCCAAGTGTTGAAGTCCCACTTTTCCCACAATCACACTTTGTGGTTCCAAAAACTCGGCAATCACGCGGATATCATCCATCTCTCTTGCACCCGCTTCACACACATACACTTGCGTATCAAGTGGAAGTGATTCATTGACATCACGCACGATTCCACCGATAGTATTGACACTTCTTGGGGTTGCATAGACTTTGTATTTTGCCGCTAATATACTCGCCACAAAATTTTTAATACTTGTCTTTCCGTAACTCCCTGTAATACACACAATCTGGAGATTTTCAATGGATTGCAATCTTTTTTTTGCCTCTTTTTTATAGAGAGTAAAAAGAAATTTTTCTATCAAACTCGAACCTAAATATGCTATAACAAGCGGTAAAAATACTCCGTAAGTCTCACATCCTTGTTTCATAAAACAAAGTATATTTCCCAAAAGAGTGACACCAATCAAAAGTATCAAAAAGCGTTTCACTCTCCATGTAACAACAAGTTTTTTATCAAGACGAATATGCCAAAAAACAATCGCTGGTAAAACCACGGCATAAAAAAATGGCACAAAATATTGCCCCAAAACATAGTAAGCCATAAAAGGAATGAGGAAATAAACAATATGCCACCACTGTTTATGATGGTTGAGCACGACGCGTTGGATTTTATAGTCGTACCATTGGAGGTTGGTAATAAGATACCATCCAAGCGTTACAACAAAAAGAGTGTTTGTACCAAAAAGAGAGAGGGCTACCATATCCAAATTAATGCTCCAATTTTTTCAAAAATGTTTCTTCAATCAATGTCGCAATGTTTTTTGCATGTTTCATAAAGAAGTAGTGATCGCCTTCATACACAACAAAGCGAGAATCTTGTATCAAGCTATGAATTTTTTCACCGCAAAAAAGAGGCGTTGCTGTGTCATCTTGACCCCAACAGATAAGTGCTTTGGCTTTAAAATCACGAAACTGTTGTGAAAAATCTTCATTGATAACACCTTTAAAAGTCTCGTACATGTAAGTGTTGAGTGTCTTTGCATCCTCAGCCACAAAGAACTTTCTAAACTGTGTCAATCCAAAGATTTTTAGCATCTTAAAAAGAGCGATTTTTGCTTTTATTTTTAATGATTTTTCTACATAAATCCCTGCACTTGAGAGCAGTACAAGGATATCGGGTTGGAGCAAAAGTGCCACTTTTCCACCAAAAGAGTGTCCTACGATAATATCTTTTTTTGCATTGATATGCACCATCAACAACTCAACCAAACGTGCATAATCCGCCGTAGTGAGTGTTGTGCTACATGAGGAGTTTCCAAAACCTGGAAGATCGATGTAAATATGACGAAACATCTCCATGTAGGGTGAAAAGCTCTGTTTCATCAAGTTTTTATTCGAACCCCATCCATGCAAAATGATAATATCAATTTTTGCTTGCGGATTAAGTATCTCATAGCTGATATCAAAAGTGTGTCTATTGTAAAAAATAGATTTAACTGCCACTTACTTGCCTTTAGCACTTGAAATAGAGTGGATATATTGATAATCAACACCCGCTCTTTTTCTTTGTGGCAATGAGCTTAAAACGCCGGCGATGGTTTGTGAAAAATCTGCAAAGAGGTAGTTTGCCATCGAGCCGGGGATTGGATTAATCTCATTAAGATAGACTTCACCATCGACTACAAAAAAGTCACAACGAATGAGGGCACCCTCAAAAAGATTTGTATAGATTTTTGTAAAGGTCGCTTGGAGTTTTGCAACAAGGGCATCCTCTATCTGCGCACTTGTGACTGTCGCTGAACGTGAAAAATCCATATATTTTTTCTCAAAATCCAAAAACTCATTTTTTTGAGGCTCTTCAACAATTGAAAAATGGATAGTTCCATCAATCATACAGCCAGCTAAATTGTACTCTTTGACACCAGTGATAAATGGCTCGATTAAAACATTTTCATCAAATTCAAAAGCAACATCAAGCGCATAATCAAACTCATCTGCACTTTTGACAACACTTACGCCAATACTACTTCCAAGACGTGCAGGTTTGACAATGAGCGGAAAGCTTAAAGCAGTTTTTCTCGCCTCATTTTTATTCAGTGTTTCATACGCGACACTCTTTACATGTAAAGCATCGCAAAGGTATTTCGTGTAGCGTTTATCAAAACTAAAGACACACGCATCTGTGCGCGGACCAATAAAAGGAATATGATAAAAATCTAGAAGTGAGGCCATAATCCCATCTTCGCCATCGGCACCATGAATAAGATTTAACACATTTGTGCCAAGCATTTCACTTGAAAAAAGTGATTTTTTCAAAAAGCCACCTTTTACTAAAGAGAGTTGTGGCATCTTTTTGTGCTCGCCTCTTGAAAAAGTCACTGCTCTCATTTTTGAAGCGTCTATTTGGTAAAAAGTATGATCTTGATCACAAAAAATAAACTCTGTCTGAAATCCTCTTAACTTCTCTTTTACTGTAATCGCGCTGACGATACTAATCTCATGCTCAAAACTTGCCCCGCCAAATAGTATTGCTAACTTCACTGTAATCCTTTAAATTTTTTGTAGTTTTTTCAATGCTTCTCGCACCAAAGATGCCGTATCTTCACTTGAGCAACTGCTCAACACTTTTGATATCTGCTCTTTTTTAAATCCTAAACTCTCTAGTGCAAGTGTTGCTTCACTAGTTGCTGTTGAAATCGATCCAGAATCATTTGAGATTAGAATTGTATCAAAACCGCTGAGTTCTACCAAGATACGTCCTGCATTTTTTGGACCAATGCCTGGAACTTTTTTGAGTCCGTTGATATCGCCGTTGTTTATAACAGCCGCAAAAGCCGATGGCGTAAAGGTGCTACAGATGGCAATAGCGACCTTTGGCCCTACTCCATTAATCTTGATTAAACGCTCAAAAAGTATCTTTTCTGATTTTTCCATAAAACCAAAAAGCAACTGTGCATCTTCACGAATAATATGAGAAGTAAAAAGCTTTACCCGCTCTTTTTGCAAAGCTCCATAAGTTTGAAGCGATATAAACACTTCATAAATTACGCCATGAACGTTTACATGTACAAGACTTGGATCTTTATATTCAATGCTGCCCTCAACCCCGACTATCATTCTTTCACCGCCTTAATAATGTACTCATCATGCGCTGTTTTCACAAGTGCAAAAATCTTCTCAGTTGAACCCTCTGGAGGAGAATACACAATATCCATCGGCGGATCAATGAGCTTAAATCGGATTTCATTGTAACCAACCCATCGGTCATGATTGACAACTCTTGCGGCGTAGATGCTGTTTTGTATTGTATTAATCGCAAGATTGAGAAGTTCTCGCTCCTCTTTGACAAGTTTTTCTTCATTCATCAAATCACCGAGTTGTTGCTGATACTTTTGATACTGTTTAAACGATTTTACAAAAGCATCAGGCATTGCAATATTGTTTTTCTTGTAATGAATCAGCTTTTTTTTGACCTCAAGATAGCTACTTTCATTGTTTTGTAGCATGAGTTTGTACTTTTCTACCTCTCTTTTTAGAAATTTAAGTCTCTCATCAAGTTTTTCCAACTCATTCTCTTTTTCACCTACATTGTCATCTATGGACTCAACCGCAAGGGGATCGATAGTAAATCTGTTTTCACTTCCATGCATTTTTTTGATCTCTATACGATGGCTCGCTGTCGCGTTTACATGTGAGCCAACAAGCTCAATTATAATCTCTTTGGCTCGAATATGACCACCTATTGCTTGGGTTACATTCACATTATTTGCAACAACACTGCCCTGTTCTAGTCTTGTGATATGGACATTGTCACCATGGGCTTCGCCTTTGTGAATATTGATAGAGAGTTCATCAGCTTTGACAAAAGAGCTTTGATGCGTTTGCCCTTGAATGGTTGCTTTTTTGGCACGTACACTTGCTTTTGGACCTACATTTCCCTCTACGTCAATCTCACTCACTTCCACTTCCATACCCATACCAACAGCGTCTTTAAAAATATCTTTCTCTTTGACTTTAAGAGTAACAGCAGCATCAAGTTTCGTTTCAATGGAACCTGTTGCCTTAAAACTCACTTCATTAATATCAAGTTCATCGCGAATATCATAGGTTTCATTTTCAAAAACGATATAGCCATTTTCTATCGCTTTGTACTCAATATGTTGCAAAGTTTCAACAGCTGCAATTTTACTGCTGAGTTTAAAACTTGGCGCAAATTCCACTTTAGGATCTTTGGCACTTAAGTATTCACCCCTGCAGTTACGACCAGCGCCACCTTTTTTTGGCTTGATATACTCGATAAGCAGCTCATCTTTGACAACACTTTGAATAAAATTTCTCTTGGAATAATCAACTTTATTGGAACCATCCTGCCCCTCTTTTTGCTTATAATGGAAAATAATTGCATCATCAATGGTTGGTTCTGGTTCTATGGCTTGTGCAATCACAAACGTTTCATGTTGCTCAAAATTCAAAACTTTATTTACAATCAGCTTTGCGTTCATCTGCTCAAGTAAATCATGCAATTGTCCATCAAATAAGCCAACTAAAAGATTCGCTCGTACCCTTTTTTTATTGATAATTTCAAGCATATCCTCTGCAAAACTCGAAATAAAAGGAACTCTACTCCCTGCATTGACACTTAAAAACTCTTTGCACATCGTCGCATTGACACCAATAGAAAAATGAAAATTATCATAATTTGGTCTTAGTTTTTTCGTAAATACCTCGATTTCATAACTTTGTTTTATCTCAAAATCGGGATCAAGAAGCAGTTTATTGTCATATAAACCTGCAAGCTGAGTCAATGATATTTCATTAAAAGGCTCATTATTTGAAGCGGTTTTTTTACGAGTCAATGTTTGCATATCTAAGATATTAAAATCCAAAGTTGCCACGTCCACTCTGTTTGTGGATGCAATATTAATAAGTTCTTTTGCAACATTGCTCGTTTTGACAACGACAGGACGCACCACTTTTTGTTTGGTGTCACTCTCTTTTTTTGAAGCAAAAAAGGCCATAATTTTCTCTCTTTGTATTTAAGGAGCTTGATTTTAGTATCATATTTGTTAAACTATTGTAAAATTCGTCAAAAATTAAAGAATACTATGTTTAAAGCAATATTTACCAACGGTTTTGGAATCCTCTTTTCAAGAGTTCTGGGTTTTATCCGAGATCTTCTCACCGCTTCCATCCTTGGAGCCAATATCTACAGTGATATCTTTTTTGTAGCATTTAAGCTCCCAAATCTCTTTAGAAGAATCTTTGCAGAGGGTGCATTTACGCAAGTATTTATCCCCTCTTTTACACGCTCGACAAAAAAAAGTCTCTTCTCTGTACATATTTTTGTTATCTTTGTCTCCATTATTTTACTGCTCTCTTTTTTAGTCACAATCTTTTCAAGTTTTGCGACAAAAATGCTAGCGGTTGGTTTTGATGAAAAAACCATTGCTATGGCTGCGCCTTATGTAGCCATCAATTTTTACTATCTTCCACTGATTTTTGCCGTAACATTTTTAAGCACACTTTTACAATACAAACACTATTTTAGCGTCACAGCATTTTCGACAGGACTTTTAAATATCACGCTCATTGGGGCTCTTTATCTTTCAAAAGGTTCTCCTCAAAGTATTATCGTTTATTATCTCAGCTGGGGCGTAATTGCGGGTGGCTTGCTGCAACTTTTTGTCCATATTTGGGCAGTCCATCGCGTTGGTTTTTCCAAAATGCTTCTAGGCGGTTTTAAATATTTCAGAAAAAAATCGCATCAAGTAAAAATGGAAACAAGAGCGTTTCGCAAACAGTTTATTCCCGCTATTTGGGGCAATTCAGGTGCACAATTCTCCTCTTTTTTAGATACGTGGCTGGCTTCATTTTTAGTAAGCGGCTCTATTAGCTATCTCTACTATGCAAACCGTATTTTTCAGCTTCCTTTGGCACTTTTTGCCATTGCAACTTCCATTGCCATCTTTCCTCGCATTTCAAGATTTATCAAAAATGATGATGATGACAAAGCTCTTGCTTACATGCAAAAAGCGTTTTGGTTTTTGGCATATATTTTAACTTTTAGTACACTTTTTGGATTTATTCTCTCAGATGAGATTATCAAGCTTCTTTTTGAGCGTGGAGCGTTTACAAGCCAAGATGCCGCAACCACTTCTTTGGTGCTGCAAATGTATATGATAGGACTGCTTCCTTTTGGTTTAACAAAACTTTTTTCTCTTTGGCTGTATGCAAAACAGCAACAACTCAAAGCGGCAAAAATAACCACGTTTGCGCTTCTTGGCGATGTCATAGTCTCTGTTTCTCTCGTCTCTTCTTTGGGTGTCACGGGACTTGCGCTTGGAACGACTGTAAGTGGCATCATAAGTTTTATTTTGACGTTAAGAGTATTTGGAGTCAAACAATTCTTTTATATCATCCGCTCAAAATATGCGCTTTACCTCCTTGGTGGAAGTGCTATTTTAACCCTTTTATTGCTAGTACTCAAGGAGTTTATACATGGTTATTTTCGATAGTGTAAAAAAAGTAAAAAGAGAGTTTGTCTCCCTCAAAGAAAATGAGGTTACGCTCTATGTTTGCGGGCCCACGGTTTATGATGATGCCCATCTTGGACACGCAAAAAGTGCCCTTGTTTTTGACCTGCTTTGCCGCGTATTGCGCGCTGAGGGCTACTCTGTAAGATATGCAAGAAATATTACAGATATTGATGACAAGATTATCAAAAAAGCGCAAGATGAGGGTGTTTTGCTCAAAGAGATTACACAGCGATACACAGAAGCATATCACGCAGATATGGCACAGCTTGGAGTGCAAAGGCCAGACATAGAACCAAAAGCAACCGAGTCTCTTGATGCCATCTTTTCAATGATACAACACCTCCTTGATCAAGGGCATGCTTACCAGATAAGCAATGGAGATATCTATTTTGATACACAAAGCGATGCGCACTATCTCTCACTCTCGCATCAAGTCCAAAATGAAGATACAAAACAAAACCGTGTTGTCTCCTCACAAGAGAAAAAAAATAGTGCCGATTTTGCGCTTTGGAAAAGTGTGCAAGAGGAAGATGTCAATTTTGATTCTCCTTTTGGAAAAGGTCGTCCCGGATGGCATATAGAGTGTTCAGCAATGATAGAAAAACACCTTACATGTAAGGATACGCACAACTATGCCATCGATATTCACGGTGGCGGAGCGGATCTGCTTTTTCCCCATCATGAAAACGAAGCGGCGCAAACACGCTGTGCCACAGGACATGAGATTGCAGCGTATTGGATGCACAATGGCTTTGTCACTATTGATGGTGAAAAGATGAGCAAAAGCTTGGGAAATAGCTTTTTTATCAAGGATGCCCTGCGGGTTTATGATGGAGAAGTATTGCGATTTTATCTGCTTAGCACGCATTACCGAGCCAATTTCAACTTCAACGAAGAGGATTTGCTTGCTTCAAAAAAAAGACTCGATAAACTCTACCGTCTCAAAAAACGTCTCTATGGATTAGAGGTGCACACAGGGGCAGATACTGCTTTTAAAAAGAAAATTTTAAGCGCACTCGCAGATGATCTTAACATCTCACTAGCACTCTCCATCATCGATGAGATGGTCACTTTTGTCAATGAAACCCTTGATTCGCCGGGCAAACACAAAGAGCTTAAACATGAAGCGATGAACGATATGGCAACTATACAAGAGCTGCTTGGCTTTGGACTCCAAAACCCTTTTGAGTATTTTCAAACAGGAATCGAGCAAGAAACAAAAGAGAAGTTAAAAACACTCATTGAAGCGCGCAACAGTGCAAAAAAAGAGAAAGATTTCCAAACCTCAGATAGATTACGAGATGAGATTCTAAGCTTTGGTGTTCAAATAATGGACACGCCACAAGGTACTTTTTGGGAAAAGGTCTAAAACTCTGGCGTTATATGTAAGTGATGCTTTACTTAATTTTTTGTATAATCACAGACTTTTAAGGACTTAAAAAATGATGGATAATAAATGATAATTGATTACGATAACTTAAAACAGTGGCTCTTTAAACTTGAACCTGAAAATGCACACCATCTAGCTGAGGCTGTTTTAAGGCTTCCAAACCTTTGTCCAAATCTTTTTAACAGTTTTTTGGATGATCACTTTGTTACTTCACCCGTATTGCAACAAAAGCTTTTTGGAGTTGATTTTTACAATCCCATCGGTATTGGTGCAGGGTTTGATAAAAATGCAACGATGATCCGTGGTATCCAAGCGCTGGGCTTTGGTTTTACTGAGATTGGCACAGTCACGCCAAGAGCGCAAAGTGGCAATCCAAAACCAAGAATGTTTCGCCATATTGAAGAGGAGTCATTACAAAATGCGATGGGCTTTAACAATGATGGCTTGCAAAAAGTAGCGCAAAGACTTCAAAAAAGATATCCATTTGCAACGCCTATCGGCATCAATATTGGAAAAAATAAGATTACTGAAGAAAAAGATGCGCTAGGCGACTACACAAAACTCATCACAGCTTTGCATGAACTTGGTGATTATATGGTTATCAATATTTCGTCTCCAAACACTCCTGGCCTTCGTGATTTGCAAAATGAAGCGTTTATCACTTCACTTTTTTATGAAGCCAAAGCCCTTACAGACAAACCAATCCTCCTTAAAATCGCTCCAGATATGAGCACACAACAAGCGGTTGATTTGACCTCATTAGCTGTAGAAAAAGGTGCCGATGGCATTATTGCTACCAACACAACGATTGACTATTCCCTTGTTGCACATCCTGAAAAAATTGGCGGACTCAGTGGAGCTGTCTTAAAACAAAAAAGTTTTGAGATTTTTGATGCCATAGCCAAAGAGCTTTTTGGAAAAACAACACTTATCTCCGTAGGTGGCATTGACTCTGCGCATGAAGCATACAGACGTATCAAAGCGGGAGCTTCTTTGGTGCAAATCTACACGGGTCTCGTCTTTGGAGGTCCAGATATGATACGTGATATCAATCTTGAACTCATCGACCTAATCCAAGAGGATGGATTTTCAAATATTACGCAAGCAATCGGAACAAGTCGCTCATGAAAACAATCGCTGCCATTCTTACCGTGCTCCTTTTAACTATGGGAATCGGTTATGTTTTAAAAAACGATAAAAAAATAGAGAAAAAAGAGAATAAAGTGAATCAAAAAAATCAAATATCATCATTGCCAGCCTATGAAACCATGACTTTGGAAAATGGCTTACAGATCGTTGCCATCCCTATGCACAACAACTCAAATGTAATCTCGACAGATATCTTTTATAAAGTAGGAAGCAGAAATGAAGTCATGGGCAAAACAGGCATCGCACATATGCTTGAGCACATGAACTTTAAATCTACAAAAAATCTTGAAGCAGGCGAGTTTGATAAAGAGGTCAAAAGTGTGGGCGGGCTCAATAACGCCTCCACAGGCTTTGACTACACACACTACTTTATCAAATCAAGTACGCAAAACCTTGAAAAATCACTCTCTCTTTTTGCAGAATTGATGGAAAATCTCAATCTCAAAGATGAAGAGTTCCAACCTGAACGTAATGTTGTCGCCGAAGAGAGACGCTGGAGAACAGAGAACTCTCCGATGGGTTATCTTTATTTTAATCTTTTCAATACCGCTTACATGTACCACCCATACCATTGGACACCGATTGGTTTTATGAATGATATTATGACGTGGACGCTTCAAGATATTCAAGATTTTCATCAAACCTATTACCAACCAAATAATGCCATTGTGATTGTCACAGGGGACGTTGATCCAAAAGCAGTTTTTAAAGCCGCACAAAAAGAGTTTGACCATATCAAAAACACACTTCCAATCCCTGAAGTAAAATTTGTCGAACCCCAACAAAATGGACCAAAAAGAGTCGTGCTATACAAAGAAACTGAAGTAGAAATGGTCGCTATTGCGTTTCATATACCAAACTTTCAAGATCCAGATCAAGTCAAACTCTCCGCGATTAGCGCACTTTTGAGTGATGGCAAAAGCAGTCGCCTTTACAGTGAACTCGTCGATAAAAAACAGCTTGTCAATCAGATATTTGCATACAATATGGAAAATAAAGATCCAGGAATCTTTCTCTTTCTTGCTTCATGTAACCCAGGTGTAAAAGCCGAAGAGGTTGAACAAGAGATAAAAGCTCAAATCGCCAAAATGGTAACAAAACCCGTTTCACAAGCAGAACTCGACAAAATGAAGATTAACTCAAAATCTGACTTTATTTACTCTTTAGAGAGCGCAACATCGGTAGCAGAGCTTTTTGGAGGCTACCTTGCACGTGGCGATATAGCACCGCTAGAGCGTTATGAAACCTCAATCAATAAACTCACACGTGAAGAGATTCAAGCAACTGCAAAAAAATATTTTGACTTCTCAAAATCTACAACGATGATTTTAAGAAAAAAACCAACAGAGGACAAATAGTATGAAACTTGTAACTGGTTCAACAACCGCACTCATTACCCCATTTAAAAATGGAAAACTTGATGAAGATTCTTATGCCAAACTTATACAAAGACAGATCAACAATGGTATCGATGCGGTGTGTCCTGTGGGAACAACGGGAGAGAGTGCAACACTTACACATGATGAAGATAGAAGATGCATGGAGATTGCAGTAGCAGTCTGCCGTGGCACAAAAACAAAAGTGCTTGCAGGTGCAGGAAGCAATGCAACAGCAGAAGCGATACTCACAGCAAAAACAGCCCAAGAGTGCGGCGTTGATGCTATCTTTTCAGTCGCGCCCTACTATGTCAAACCATCCCAAGAGGGTTTATACCAACACTATAAAGCCATTGCTGAGTCTGTGAGTGACATTCCCTTTGTGCTTTACAATGTCCCTGGACGCACAGGTGTGGATATTGGAGCCGATACAGTGATTCGACTTTTTGATGATGTGAAAAATATTTACGGGATAAAAGAAGCCACTGGAAGTATTGAGCGAACTGTCGAACTTCTCTCACGCAGACCAGAGCTTAAAGTCTTTAGTGGCGACGATGCTATCGATTTTCCAATCCTTGCAAATGGCGGTGCGGGAATCACTTCTGTGACAAGCAACTTGCTTCCTGACTTAAAAAGTCAGCTTGTTAGACTTGCACTCGCAGGAGATTTTAAAGCAGCAAAAGCGATTAACGATATGCTCTTCCCCATCAATAAAGTGCTTTTTATTGAGTCAAATCCCATTATGATAAAAGCCGCTATGTATATTGCAGGACTTATCGACACTTTAGAGTACAGACTTCCTCTTGTGGCTCCAAGCGCTGAAAATATGAAAAAACTTGAAGCTGTTATGAAAAACTATACGATAAAAGGATTATAAGATGCAAGGCAAAACTCTCTTTATAAGTGGCGGAACGCGTGGAATTGGAAAAGCAATTGTGTATGCATTTGCAGAAAAAGGGTGTAATGTTGCTTTTACGTATGCCTCAAGTGTAGAGAGTGCAAATACGATTGTCGCTGATGTTGAAGCCAAATATGGCATTCAAGCAAAAGCCTATCTTTTAAATATTTTAGAGCCCGAAACATATAAAGATGTGTTTACTCTTTTTGATGAAGATTTCAATAGACTTGACTTTTTTATCTCCAATGCCATCATCTCAGGACGCGCAGTTGTGGGTGGTTTTGGTCCATTTATGCGCCTCAAACCAAAAGGTTTAAACAATATCTACATTGCAACCGTCGATGCCTTTGTTGTAGGTGCGCAAGAAGCAGCAAAACGTATGGAAAAAGTTGGCGGAGGAAGCATCATTAGTATGAGTTCAACTGGAAATCTTGTTTATACACCAAACTATGCAGGTCATGGAACAAACAAAGCAGCAGTGGAAGCGATGGTGCGTTACGCCGCCGCAGAGCTTGGTGAAAAAGGGATTCGTGTCAATGCAGTAAGCGGCGGTCCAATCGATACCGATGCACTCAAAGCATTTCCTAACTATGAAGAGGTCAAAAAGGAAGTTGTCAAACGCTCGCCACTAAGCCGTATGGGTGAAGCTGAGGATCTCACGGGTGCTTGTCTCTTTTTATGCTCCGATGCAGCTTCATGGATGACAGGACAAACGGTTGTGATAGATGGGGGAACTACATTTCAATAGATAAAATACACTTAAGCGAACAAAGTCTGTTTAAGTGGCAGGGGCTAAAGTCCCTACAACCCCCTGAAGCTACGAAAAATAGATTTTTCTCACCAGCTTCTTGTGATTGCGTGACAATGAGTACAGCTATGAACTACGCCGGAGTACGCATCTGATGCACTTACGATACTACCACTCTCAACACTCTCTTTCATTGTTGAAAGATACATATTTAAATTTTTGGTGCTTAAATACGCCATTTTAGAGTATTTCTTTTTATCTTGAGGTAAAAAAGATGAAGCAGATTTTTCATCATGAAAAACAGCATTTGCTGTTTTGATTTTTTTGATTCCATCAAGAATCGATGTTTTACTGTTATATAAAAAACCATCTTGCACTTGAACTAAGCCATCTCTCATCTCTTTCATACTTGCTGCAACATTTTCTGCTGCGCTTAAAGTCGCTACCAAAACAACACTCATGACTATTTTTTTCATAATTATCCTTACTTTTTTTATAGGTGTATGCTATCAAAATTACTATTAAAGAAAAATTTTATCAATAAAATCTAAATATTTAAACTCAACTTTGTTTAAGATATCACAAAATAATTACAAAAAGTTACATATTATTTTTTCTAATAGAATGTACGTTAAAAAGAATATTTATTACAGCAAACATGCCATATAATGGATGCAATCAAGGAGAAACGTATGAAAAAACCAATGCCTACAAATAATGAAAAATCTTTACAACAAGGTGACTTTATTGTTTCAAAAACAGATACTAAGGGTAAAATCATCTATGGAAATAAGATATTTATAAAAATATCTGGTTATGAAGAGTCCGAGCTTCTTGGACAACCCCACTCTATATTGCGCCATGCCGATATGCCAAAGATTGTTTTTAAACTTTTATGGGAGCGCATTCAAAAGAAACAAGAGATTTTTGCTTATGTTAAAAATCTTTGTAGTGATGGATCTTACTACTGGGTTTACGCCAATGTCACAGCAACTGTAGATGAAAATGGAACGATTCGCGATTTTCACTCCGTTCGCAGAAAACCAAGCCGCAAAGCGATGGAAGTGATTCCAAATCTTTACCGAGACCTTCTCAATGCAGAAAGAAGCGGTGGTATAGAAGCTTCAAACAAACTACTAGAAACTACACTTAAAAATCAAGGAATCGATTATGACCAATTTGTCCTCAGCCTTCAACAATAAACAAACCCTGCTCTATCTTCTTATAGCTTCCATTGGGACCCTCGCACTTGGGATATATGTTTCTTCACTTTTTGCTTTGCTTCTTTTTGTTCTCATTATTGCGGGGCTCTTTATCCCAGAGCAAGGTGCGTGTGAAAAAATTTTTCAAGATGAGCTTATCCGTCAAATACGTGATGTCTTAGCAAAAGCTGGCAAAGGCATTCTCTCAGACCGTGTCACCTATATAGATGAAAAACATGTAATGCAAGGGATTGCATGGGGTGTTAATGATATGCTCGATCAAGTTGAGCAAATCATGCGTGACATCCAAGCTGGTATTGAAGCTGCAAATATTGGGAACTCACAAAGAATTATTTTTGCAGATGGATATAAAGGAGATTTTTCGCACGCAGTTCCTTTTTTAAACCGTTCGCTTGCAGCAATTGCAGACTCTTACAACGGAAAAATGCGCTCTGAATTATCAGCGCAATTTGAAAAAAATAGCGGTGGGATTGCAAGCGGTCTTGCCGTCATACAAGCAGATATTTTAAACAATACCAACTTATCAAAAATAATCACCGATGTTGCAACACAGACGGCAGATAAAGTGGTCCAAACGCACCAGAGTGTTACCACTATTGTAAACAATATTGAGCAACTGCTTCAATTGATAGCAAACTCCAACACAGCAATCGTTTCTCTCAATGAAAGAACAAATGAGATTAGCACAATTGCAAGTCTCATCAAAGATATTGCAGATCAAACAAATCTTTTAGCACTCAACGCCGCCATAGAAGCAGCGCGCGCCGGGGAGCATGGACGTGGTTTTGCGGTGGTTGCAGATGAGGTCAGAAAACTTGCAGAACGTACGCAAAAAGCAACTCAAGAGATCTCTATGACTCTTCAAACACTCAAACAAGAAGCAAATGACATTCTCACAGGCTCTGAAGATATGAGTACGTTAGCATCTGATTCTCAAGAAAATGTAAATAATTTTGAAAATGTTATTGAGGAGTTTTCAAGCACTGTCGCAAAAACAGCAGATATTTCAAAACTCATCGATAACTCACTGTATGCAACCCTTGTAAAAGTGGATCATATTGTTTTCAAACACGTTGCATACTCCACAATACTCGCCGAAGATAAAGAGAGAGCTGCAAAAATAGTAGGGCACCATAGCTGTAGAATGGGCAAATGGTACTACGAAGGTGAAGGTAAAAAACTTTTTGGTCACACCAATGCATACAAAGAGATGGAACGCCCGCATGCAAAAGTGCATGAACTTGTTTTAGGAACCGTTACATGTACACAAAATGGATCTTGTTTACGACAAGAAAGTTTTGAAAAAATAACAAATAATATGGCAGAGATGGAAACAAGCTCTCTTGAACTTTTCAGACTTCTTAACACTATGGTCAAAGAAGCAAATCCTCATATCAAACTCTAAAACTTTTGGCAGGGCAAAGTATTCTAAAAGCTTTGTCCCAAACCCGCTACATCAAGTCCAAATAAGTAAGAACTAGCTAGAATTGCTCCATTCAAAAGTATCAAAGGACTTTTTTGTTAAATCTGCCAAATCTTTTAGCCACACTACGTATTTTACTCGCTCCCATCATGTTTTGGGTTATTTTAAACCCGCAAACCTTTACACAAAATGGGGTTGATATCAGTTGGAACTACTACACCGCTGCACTTTTGTTTGTGCTTGCCTCCGTCACTGACTTTTTTGATGGCTTCATCGCAAGAGAATGGAACCAATCCACAATGCTAGGCGCCATCATTGACCCGCTCGCTGACAAGATGCTTACCATCGCTGCCTTTTTAGGTTTGATGATGATGGGCGTTGCTTCTGTTTGGGCTATTTATATTATTATCATTCGTGAACTCTTTATTACGGCACTTCGTACAGTGGCTGTAAGTGAAAATATCAGTGTCAAAGCCTCGTTTTCTGGAAAAGTAAAAACAGTTTTTCAGATGATTGCAATTGGCTTTATGCTGATGCACTGGCCATTTGGAGTCGAACTTTTATGGGTCGCAGTCGCTCTTACAATCTACTCAGGGCTTGAGTATGTTTGGAGCTTTAAAAGTGCTATTTTAAGAAAGGATGTTGCATGAGTTGGTTTGTTGCCCTTGGAGTTTTGTCGTTACTCATCTTTTTTCATGAGCTAGGACATTACAGCGTTGCAAAGTTTTTTGGTGTGTATATTGAAGTGTTTAGTATTGGTTTTGGCAAAAAAATCGTCTCATTTAAACTCTTTAATACCCAGTGGCAAATCGCTATGATCCCGCTTGGGGGATATGTCAAAATGAAAGGTCAAGATGATGCCGACCCTACAGCACTTAGTTGCGACAAAGATAGTTACAATACAAAAACACCCCTACAACGCATCTTGATTCTCTTTGCTGGTCCTGCGGCTAACTTTATTTTGGCTTTTATTTTATTTCTTTGTATCGCTCTTGGTTCTCCTGCTATACTCTCTCCCGTTTTAGGTGCCATCGCGCCCTCATCTGCGGCACAAGTTGCAGGCCTGCAAACCAATGATAAAGTACAAGCCATCAATGGAGTAAGTATCACAACATGGAAAGAGATGGCAGAAACTATCGCGGCTTCTGGTGATAAAACGCTCGATCTCACCATCCTTCGAGGCAATACACTCTTACATGTAAGCCTCACGCCAAAACTCACTAAAACAAAAAGTATGTTCAACGAGGATATTTATAAACCCATGATAGGCGTTGCAAGTGCGGGAGTCACGCATACGCTCTCCCTGTCTCCGCTCTCAGTGCTTTCTTATGCAAGTGAGCAAACTATTTTTGCTTCTACTATGATCTTTGAAGGTGTCAAAAAACTTATAACGGGCGATGTTCCTGCCAAAGAGATGGGCGGGGTCATCTCCATCGTTAAAATCACATCCGATGCAACCGCACAAGGTTGGATGACTGTCCTCTTTTTTGCCGCCTTGATCTCTGTGAATCTTGGTGTTTTAAACCTTTTTCCTATTCCAGCTCTTGATGGCGGCCATATCATGTTCAATCTCTACGAACTTCTTACAAAACGTGCTCCAAGCGAAACGGTACTTGTGCGCTTAACAGTTGCGGGATGGGTTGTTTTATTTGGACTGATGGGCCTTGGACTTTACAACGATATTAACAGACTACTTTTAGGATAAAAAATGACACAATTAGAATATAAACTCCATATTGATTCCATTATTGAGCGTGTAGAAAAAGCACGACTTGGTGTAAGCGGACACCATATTGTAAAAATTGTAGCCGTGAGTAAATACTCAAGCGCAGCGGATGTGCGTGCGCTTTATGAGATTGGACAGCGAGCTTTTGGAGAAAACAAAGTACAAGATCTCTCACAAAAAGCGCAAGAACTTAGCGCACTTCCGCTTGAGTGGCACTTTATCGGCAATCTGCAAAAAAATAAAATCAACCATCTTATCAAAGCAGATCCGTTTCTATTTCAATCGCTCGATTCCTTAGAACTTGCTGTGGAACTCGACAAACGTCTTGAAAAGAGTGGCTCACAGATGGATGCACTTTTGCAGATAAACTCCGCCTATGAAGAGAGCAAATCGGGTGTTTTACCCCAAAGCGCACTTGCAACTTACGAACAAATAGCCCTTACATGTAAGCATATAAACCTTAAAGGTGTGATGAGTATCGGTGCACATTGTGAAGATAAAAAAATCATTCAAAAAAGCTTTGAAACCACGCACAACATCTTTTCACAGCTCAAAGGTGCCTCAATTTGTTCCATGGGAATGAGCGGGGATTTTGAACTTGCCATAGCGTGTGGCTCAAACATGGTGCGCATCGGCTCTTTGATGTTCAATAAATAAGAGAAAAATAAAAAAATAGCGCTTTATTCCCCAATTTTTCGAGCGCTTAAAAAGAGATAATCTTTCCCTGTAATAACCACGCGGTACCCTTTTTGTTGCAGATATTTTTTGCAAAAATAGATATCTTTGAGCACCAATCCCATCTCATTAAACTTATAATTTGGAGCTTTGGCTCCATAAATCATCTCGCCATCGATCCACCTACAGTTTGGAAATCCAAGAATCAGCGCTCCACCTTTTTCAAGAAAATTTTGATAGAGGTTCATAAACATCGCATGAAAATCTATGTTACTACTTTGCAGCGTTCCAATAGAGACTAAAAGATCGAAACGCCCAAGAGAGAGCGTATCAAGGCTGTTGATATCGTGTGCTAAAAACAAAACATTTTCGTAAGCAAAACTTTTTTTCGCATACTCAATGGCAGAAGCAGAGTAATCGATTCCGACAAATCTTTTCTCTGCAAACTCCTTACATGGTAGCATTGTTTGCATCACAGCAAACTCATCACCTTTGTTGATACCAAGGTTTAAAATTTTTTGTTTACTGCTTAGATTGACAAACTCCAACGCCTCTTGAAAGTGGTATAAAAAACTAAACTGCTCGCGTTTATCAATCTTGAAAAACTCACTTGCAACTCCATATTTTTCACTATTTTGTTCTGCTTTATGAAAGGAGTTTGTTGCATGTAACTTGTAAAAAGGCAGATGTGTCACTCCATCTGCTTGCATCATAGGTGTACCCATTTTCATGGTAAAAATCTGCGCAAGATCCACAAAAGCCTTGTAGCCAATGCGCTCAATATCGGAGTTTAAAAGCTTACATGTAAGCGTTTGACCCTCTTTGAGAGTATGGTTAGCAAACCATTGCAAAATCTCTGTTGTACTTTTTGCGCTCAAATCTACTTGCATCAGTTTTTTATCTTTATCTCAAATATTTTTTTCTCACCATCTAAAAGTGTGACATCACCATCGTGCGCTACGGCTATCTGTTTGCTCAAGATCAGCCCAAGCCCGTTGCCTTTTACTTTTGTACTCTTAAACGCTTCAAAAAGTGCCTTTTTGTTTTCAATGGGCACACCTGAATCATAAATAAAAAAGTGATGAAATTTGCCATCATTGGAGTGGGTAATCTCCACGATTCCCTTTTCCTCTTCATCAAGTTCAATGGCATCGATGGCGTTAATAAGAAAGTTTGAAAACAGCATCAAAAGCAGATCGCCATCGCCAAAAAGCGTAAAATCTTCCTCTAAAAAACGAAATTCTATCTCTTTTGAGTAGCTATAATAGGTCGTAATATCTTTGAGGGCACTTTGCAGTTCACTCCATATAAGCGGTTTTTTCTCAGCACTGACCCCTTTTGAAAACATCAAAGTTGCTTTGATAATCCTCTCAATGCGAAAAATTGATTTTTCAATTTCACTCACGACGGAGAGATTTTCTACGCCAACTCTTTTTTTGAGTATTGAAGTAAGCAGTGCGATAGAACCGATGGGGTTGCGTATTTCATGCGAGAGGTGTGCTGCCATCTGCCCCATTGTTGCGAGGTTTTCTTTGCGCTTTTGCACTGTGATATCGGTGGCTGAAATAAGATATTTCTCTTGATAGTTACTAATGCGCACGAGATAGGAGTTTTCCTTGAAACTGACCTCGTAGTCATTGCTATCAAGCCGCAACATCGCTAAAAGTTCTGAAAGTTCCTTGGCTTGCGAGTTTTGCAAAAAAACTGTTCCATCGTTTTCAAGAATCCAAATCGCATTGGGTAAAAATTCCACCACTTTTTCGATAGTATCTTGAAGATGTTTGTAGGAGTTTTTTAACTCCCCAAACTCATTTTCTATTTTATACGTTTGCTCGATGAGATGGGTGAGTTCCTCTTGCGTTATCATCTATATCTCAAGCAATATTTTATACAAGCCATACGCATCGTCGCGCCCTGCACTCTCTCTAATGGAGTGCATCGCAAAAGTTGGCACTCCTACATCGACCGTATCAATCCCGATTTTGGCAGCAGTCATAGGCCCAATGGTCGAGCCACAGCCCATATCGCTTCTGGTGACAAACATTTGTGTGGGCATATCTGCGCGTTGCGCTGCATCTAAAAATCTCGCTATTGTCTGAGAGTTTGAAGCGTAGCGCTGATTTGAATTAACCTTGACCACTACGCCGCCGTTGAGTTTTGGAGCATGAAGAGGTTCATGTTTATCGGCATAGTTTGGATGGCGGGCGTGGGCATTATCTGCAGAGATGAGCAAAGAGCTGCGTGCAAATCTCGCTTTTTCCTCAGCGCTTACAAAAATCCGCTCGATGACACTCTCTAGAAAAGATCCACCCGCACCGCTGGCACTCACACTGCCGACCTCTTCATGGTCAGAGCAGACAATCATCATCGGTTTTTGCGTTGAACAGATTGTGATGAGTGCGGCATAACAACTCAAAAGGTTATCAAGTCTTGCACTTGCGATAAAATCATCATCAAAACCGACATAAGAGGCTTTTTGCGTATCATAAAGGCTCAAGTCATAAGCGAGCACTTCCTCACAATCCTCAATCATCTTTTTGAGTTCATCTTTGAGCGAAAACTCCTTACATGTAGCAACAATCGGGGGAAGATGATTTTGCTCATTGATGGTTTTTGAGGTGTTTGCATCTCGATCGAGATGGATTGCCAAAGATGGGATAATGCCAACAGCTTTTTGCATATTGATAAGGGTAGATTTGAGGGTTTTATCATAGCTTTTATAGCTCACACGCCCTGCAATACTGAGATCTCGATCAAACCAAGGGTTTAAAAGCACTCCGCCATAAGGCTCCACCGCAAGTTGCGCGATCCCCTCTGACTGCATCTGAGCATTTGGTTTGATGCGAAGATTTGGAGAATCTGTATGCGCACCCACAACAATATACTCAAATCCCCCATCATAATTAAAAGCAATCAGCGAACACTCCCCACGGACAATATAGTAGCTCTGCCCCACAACAAGTTCAAAATTCTCTCGCTCGTCTAGTCGTATAAATCCAGCATTTTCAAGCATTCCAGCCATATTGAAAACCGCATGAAACGGAGTTGGAGAAGCATCCAAAAAACCTAAAAGCGCATCATTAAAATCTTGTTTTGTCATCATTATTTTCCTCCTTTTGTTTGAGTCTATCGCTGTAAAATAAGCTTACATGTAACTCAAAAAACAATCCATGGCGAATTCGCATCATTATTTCTTCTCTTTTTTAATTTTAGTTCGATAGACATTTTCATGGGTACAGATATCGCCAATTCAAGTCATAAAGACTACAAAATATTAATAAACTCAAGTTGCTCTAGCTCTGCTAAGATGGCGCCATCTACACCTATGGCTGAGTCTATGAGCACGTTTTGGAGTTTTGAGACGATGCTGAGTTTGAGAGGTCGTCGTCCTGGAAAACGGCGTACTAGAGTGTAGAGTGCGTCAAGTTCTTTTGTCGCATCATTGAGACGAATGCTTACATGTAAGGGTTCTTGAGGCTTTTCTACAACTGTTGTTTTTACTTTTTTAGACTCTTTTTTTGCCTCTTTGAGTGAAAGCACTTTTAAAACAGCGATGCGTGTAAACATCTCCGTATGGGTTACTTTAACTTTAAAAGCGACTGGTTCTTCAAGGTTCATAACCTCTAATTCTTCGAGCTTATCAGAAAAAAGCATCATCTCAATATTGCCATGAAAGTCCATCAGAGTGACGATTCCAAAGGCGTTGCCTTTTTTGGAGACTTTCTTTTGTATCTCTTCCACTTTTCCAATAAAAATAGCAGTCGAGCCATCGCCGATATTTTCTATCTCCGAAGAGAGCGAATAGTTCAGTTCATCCATCTCTTTTCTGTAGCTATCAAGTGGATGCCCTGAAACGTAAAATCCAAGTGTATTTTTCTCAAACTCTAAAATCTCTTTGAGTTCATACTCATCGGAGTTTTGCAAAGAGAGCTTCACTTCTGTAATCTCTGCATCATCTCCAAAAAGGCTTCCCATCGCATTTTTCTTGGCATCATTGGCTTTTTTTCCTGTTTCTACAAGCAGGTCTATCTGGTCTAAAAGTGCTTTTCTTGAAAATCCAAATCCGTCAAATCCACCAGCTTTGATAATAGACTCGATTACCCGTTTATTGACCTTTTGCGACTCGATACGATTGACAAAATCTTCCATGGAAGCAAACTCACCGCCCTCTTTAATGACTTCAAGTATCGAGACAACAGCCGCACTTCCAACCCCTTTAATCGCACCCAAACCAAACAAAATAACATCTTGCCCATCTTTTTCAATAGCAGAAAATTCAAGTTGCGATTTGTTAATATCTGGCGGAGCGAGCGTGATGCCCATGTGTTTGACTTCATCGATATATTTGACGACTTTGTCGGTGTTGTCCTTCTCACTTGTAAGCAAAGCCGCCATAAACTCGTTTGGATAATAGCATTTGAGCCAAGCAGTTTGAAAAGTGATCATCGCATACGCTGCTGAGTGGGATTTGTTAAAACCATATCCCGCAAACTTTTCGATCAAATCAAAGAGTTCTGAGGCTTTTTTGTAGTCATATCCCTCTTTTGCCGCTCCGCTTGCAAATTCGTCATTGTAAACCGACATATCCTTCTTTTTCCCCATCGCACGGCGGATAATGTCTGAGTATCCCAAAGAAAAACCGCCAATGGTTTGAACAATTTGCATAACCTGTTCTTGATAAACGATGACTCCATAGGTATTTTTTAAGATAGGTTCCATCGCATCAAAGGTGTATGTGATTGCTTCACGTCCATGTTTACGCTCGATAAAACTCTCTAACATTCCTGATTCCATCGGTCCTGGACGGTACAATGCCAAAACTGCGACCAAATCCTCGAAACTATCTGGTTTAAGCCGTTTGTTGAGGTCTTGCATACCGCTTGACTCTATCTGAAACATCCCAACCGTATCGCCGCTGCGGATAACGTCATATACTTTTTGATCATTTTCATCGATAGCATGCCAATCGATTGCTTTGTCATAACGCTTTTTTATCAGTTTGATTGCATTGTCAATCACATCCAGCGTTTTAAGTCCCAAGAAGTCGAATTTGATAAGATCAACATCTTCAAGATAGTTCAGTGAATACTGCGTGACAAAAGTATCCTCGCCTGAGGGTTTATAGATAGGTGTTTTTTTCCACAGCTCTTCATTGGAGATCACGACTCCAGCCGCGTGCATCCCTGAGTTACGTTTGAGTCCTTCGAGTTTTTTAGAAAACTCCCAAACACGCGCAACTTGTGGATCTGTTTCTATCATCTCGACAAGTTTTGGCTCTTTTTGATACGCACCCTCGATAAACTCACCTCGTTTGCTTTTTCCATTGAGCGTAATTCCAAGTTCATCTGGGATGAGTTTTGCCATTTTATCGGCTTGAGAGAGTGGCATATCCAAAACTCTCGCCACGTCTCGTATGACTCCCTTTGCCAAAAGCGAGCCAAAAGTGATAATCTGAGCAACTTGATTGCGGCCATATTTTTGCACCACATAGTCGATAATCTCACCGCGACGAGCCTGCATAAAGTCCATATCAATATCGGGCATACTCACACGTTCAGGATTTAAAAAACGCTCAAAAAGCAAGTCATACTTTATAGGATCAATATCGGTAATCTCTAAGCTGTACGCCACCAAACTCCCCGCCGCAGAACCACGCCCTGGCCCAACTGCGATACCCATCTCTTTTGCAACTTTCACAAAATCCCAAACAATAAGCATATATCCAGGGAATTTCATGGAGTTGATGACATCTATCTCAAACTCTAAGCGTGCGCGGTACTCGTCATGCTTTTGGGGCGGTACGCGAACAAGGCGTTTTTCAAGTCCATTGCGGCAACAATAAATAAAATACTCGGCATCATTTTTATCAGCCGCACTCTTCCAAGCTCTTTTTTCATCTTTTAAAGCATCACCATGCAAGGGTGCATCATCTGTATTGTCAATATGCAAGCCATCTTTTTTAGAGTATTCTTGGGTAAATTTGAAGTTTGGAGGTGTTGGATCGCCAAGCTGCAGTTCTAAGACACATTTTTCTACAATCTCTTGTGTGTGCTCGAGCGCTTCGGGAATATCTGCAAAAAGACGTGCCATCTGCTCGGGAGATTTGAGATAAAACTCATGTACAGAGTGACGCATCCGCTTTGGATCGTCATAAAGTTTATTCATCCCAATACACATAAACGCTTCATGATACTGTGCGTCACCTGGGTAAGTGTAGTGGGTGTCGTTGGTTGCGACTATTTTTATACCTAGTTCACGTCCAAGCGTTAAAATTTGCTCATCAATAAACATCTGATCGCTGATACCATGACGCATCAGTTCAAGATAAAAATCCTCTCCAAATATCTCTTTATATTCAAGTGCTACGGCTTTTGCGCCCTCATATCCAAGCGCTCCATTGCGTACATTGCGCTCATTTTGCATATTTAAATGCCAATTAACCTCGCCTTGCAAACATGCAGAGGTACAAATAAGCCCTTCGCTATGCTCTCGCAGCTCTTTTTTATTGATGCGTGGAAAATAGTAAAATCCATCGATAAAAGCTTTAGAGGAGAGATACATAAGGTTTTTATAACCAATCTCATTTTTTGCAAAAAGACAAACGTGAAAGCGTTGTTTAGTAGATTTGTCATCAATAGCTTCGGCATTATGGATATAACCCTCCATCCCGATGATGGGCTTGAGCCCCGCTCCCTTCATCTGATGATAAAAGTCAATCGCACCAAACATATTGCCATGATCGGTCATGGCAATGGAGCTCATGCCAAGCTCTTTAGCGCGCTCTACGAGATTTGAGATTTTATTGGCTCCATCAAGTAAGGAGTATTCTGTATGGAGATGAAGATGGGTAAAAGATGGTTTTTTGCTCAAAATGATTGCCTATAAAAAAAGTAGTTTATTATAATATTTTGTAGATAAAAAGGAGGTTATCGAACTGATACTACGCACTAAAACGAATATATCCGCTTTAGTGGCGAGGACTAAAGTCCTTTGCAGTTTTTTATTAAAAAGCAACCCAGAAATGGGTGCTTGGGGAGTGATTAGAAATCGCCTTTTGCTGCACGCTCAGGAATCTCTTCCATTGCTTTTTTCACCATAAGTGCTGAATCTAACATCTCTTTTGGAAGTGTTTTACCACCATAAATTGCAAGAGTCATATCCATACTGATAAGGTAGGCATCACCATTACCATACTCGATATACACGATTCTACAAGGCATAAAACCACCGTAGTAACGAGAATAATTCAAGAATACTTTTGCTGTTGTAAGATTACACAAAGACCAAATTCTTGCTTCTTTAACTTCATCTGGAGCCGCATCTTCTTTTGTGTACATTTTCACATACCCAGTTAAACGCATGTTATATTCATCAGTTAAAACAGTGATTGATTCTTTAATATCATCACCTTTGATGCCTTCTTGAACTTTCCACTCTTTCATCATTGCACGAGCCGGATCACCAAACTCAGTTACTTTTGAGAACATTGCATCATAAGCTGGCATAGCACCAGAATCTAACTTATGTTGTTGTGTTACCGCAGTCCAACCCATATGCATTGTTGAACATCCACTTATTGTTAAAGCCACTGCGAGCGCTAGTGCTGCACCTAAAACTTTTTTTACCATTAAAGCTCCCTTTATTTGTATAAAACTTCTGCCATAAAATCTTCTAAAACCATGGGTTTTTCGAAGTTTAGGTGGTAATTGTATAATAGATAACTTTGCTTTTTCCTGAAGGATTTGATAACTTTGTGATACATAAAAAAAATTTATAAGTTGTTACAGTTTCACTCAAAATGAGTAAAAAGAAGGACATAGAAGAAGCAATCCCTACCATAGTAGGGATAAAAGGACTAACAAAAATCTGCTAAAAGCCCCTCTTTAATGGAAGATTTTTTCTCTTCACCTGCAAGAAGCTTGACAATCTCAAGTCCAAAACAGATGGCCGTTGCAGGACCGCGAGAGGTGAGAATGTTTTGATCACTGACGACTTTTTGTGTTGCATCATAACCACTATTTGCAATCTCCTCTTCAACCGATGGATAGCAAGTAAATTTCTCTTTTAAGACTCCAGCCCTATCAAGTGCAAAAGGCGCGGCGCAGATTGCACCGATGTGTTTGCCTTTTTGATCCATCTCTTTGAGCAGCGATTGCACTTTTGCATCTTCAGCTAAGATTTGCGTGCCACCCCAACCGCCAGGAAGAACAATCATATCGATTGACTCAGCAGTAATCTCTTTGATTTCTTTGTCTGCCTTAATTGTAATGCCATTTGCGCCACAAACCTCAAGATCACTTCCCACAGAAGCGATGATAACTTCAATACCAGAGCGTCTCACTACATCAATGATAGATACAGCTTCTATCTCTTCAAAACCCGTTGCCAAAGGTACTAAAACTACTGCCATTTTGCTTTCCTTACCTGAAAAAATTATTTTACTTTTTCTAAATACTCGCCATCAACAGTGTTTACTTTGATGACATCACCCTCTAAAATATGGTAAGGAACTTGCACAACTGCGCCTGTTTCAAGTGTTGCAGGTTTGCGGCTTCCACTTGATGTATCGCCTTTAAAGTTTGGCGGAGTATCTGTGATAAGCAGTTCCATAGTTTCAGGAGCACTTACAGAGATTGCGTCGCCTTTGTAAAAAATCATATCAACACTCGTGCCATCTTTGAGCCATTTCATAGCTTCATCGCACTGCTCGTATGTTAAACCAATCTGATCGTAGGTGTCGTTGTCCATAAACTGAAGCATCTCGCCATCATCATACAGGTACTGCATTGTTTTGTATTCAATGACAGGAACTTCAAATTTATCGCCTGCATGCACAGTTTTTTCAATCACTTTGCCATTCATAAAACTTTTTACTTTCATACGAACAAATGCCGCACCTTTGCCTGGTTTTACGTGTTGAAATTCAACCACTTTATAAGGTACGTCAGAGATCTCTAAACGTACATTTTTTTTGATATCGCCCATGCCGATTGTTGCCATAATGTCACCCTAATCTTAAAAAATTTGTGCAATTTTACCTCAAAGAGGCTTACATGTAAAGAAACTA
>JAVHOA010000088.1:17744-34549 GCA_036169815.1 Sulfurimonadaceae bacterium | reverse complement strand
AAAATCTTCGAGGCATAGGATACCGCATTGAAAAAAGCCCAAAGAGAATCGTTTAGTAAAAGTTTTGTAGTTTTTTTTCTTTCACTTACATTTTTGAGTGCCATATTGGGGGTTCTCTACTACAATAAATTGGCCCATGAGATGCAAGAAAAGATTTATAATGAGATGCGAGTGTGCAGTTATGACCTTACATGTAGCGAGTATCACATAGATTTTGTTCCATTTGAAAAGATGCAGATTCAGCAACTCAAACAATCTTCAAATGAGCTTTATGCCCTGTTTCCTATTCCAAAAAATGAGACGTATGCGCTTAAAATTGCTCTTTCTTTATCCAAATACCAGCAGCTCATGCAAGAGCTACGAGAACATTTAGCGAAATATTATCTCCTTGGGGTGTTGCTCCTTATGCTTATCTCAGCACTTTTTTCATGGTACACACTCCATCCGCTTAATAAAGCGTTGCATTTGACAGAGGAGTTTAGCCGAGATATTTTGCATGATTTAGCAACGCCTCTTGCGGCACTTCGGCTCAATGTTAGCCGTTTAAAAGGAGTCAGAGAGGATGAAAAAAAGATTATGAGAATTGCTCAAAGCATTGAGACAATCAACTCGCTTGGCAATAATTTACGTGCGTACTTAGAGGAGTATCAAAATCAATCGCAATATTTTAATCTGCATGTACTTCTTGCAGAGAGGATTTTGATTTTTGAAAAATTGTTTCCTGATAGAGTTTTTAAGCTCAGTGGAGAAACATTACAGATGTACACAAATAAGGATGCTTTTGTGCGTATTTTGGATAATCTTTTGAGTAATGCGGCTAAATATAATATCGTAAATGGTTTTGTAAAAGTGAGTATAGATACGCAATCTTTATCATTACTAATTGAAGATTCTGGCAAAGGTATCGCGCATCCAGAAAAAATCTTTGAGCGTTTTTATAAAGAGCATGAGCGAGGGCTTGGCATTGGTTTGCATATTGTTCAAAAATTATCAAAAGAGTTAAAAATAAAGATTGCAGTTGAGAGTCATGTAGCAAAAGGAACACGAGTGCTATTGGACCTCGCTCAAGTCACTGTGAAGTAAAAAAATATTAGTAGGAGAAACATAGATGAAAAAGATACTTGTTAGCTTGGCGATTTTAGGTGTGAGCAGTGTCTGGGCAGAGGAGTCCATCAATGCCCAGATAGAAGCGTTAGAGCATGCAGCACCACAAGAAAGAGTCAGTAAAATGAATCGCTTAAAGCAACAAATTGCAAATATGAATGAGGAGGAACGCCTCAAAGTTTTAGAACAACTACAAGTGAGACAAAGCGGATCTGCTCAAAAATTACAGCTCCAACACAAACAAGGGAGCAATACTTGCGGAGTAAATTTGACTCAACAACATCGTCTTATGCAAACCAATGCCTTGACGCCTAAAATGCAGGGCCGATAATGAAGAGAATATTTTTTCTTATTTTATTCCTGAGCAGTGCAGTTTTTGCTTATGTTGATAGTGATATGGACGGGGTTGAAGACAGGGATGACAAGTGTCCCCAAACATCTTTGAGTGATCTTGTAGATTTAGATGGTTGTGTTATTCAAAAAACAGATAACAATTTGCATTATGACCTCCTTTTAGGAACGGAACTCTCGAGTCTCAACAATAGTTCTCAAGTACCAAGCGATACGCTCAATACGTATGTGCAAGCAAATATGTACCTTGATCGCTGGCGTTTGGAACTTGCTGGTTCTTACTATATTTCGCGTAGTAGCGATGCGAGTCAAAGTGGCAGCAACGATACATTTGTAAATATTTTTTATGGCACAACGCCAAGCGAGAAGCTTCGTGTAGAAATCGGTGCAGGGGCTATTTTGCCAACTTATGTGAGTGGTTATGATAATGAAGCAACAGATTACAGTGCGCTGATAAATTTTCAATACAATATAAATCCAAATTTTTATCTCTTTGGAAGTGATACCTACACATGGGTAGAAAATAAAAACATAGCTACCATACACTATCAAAATACCAACAGTTTTCAAATAGGTGCTGGCGTCAAGCCGACACAAAATTTAAATCTCAACCTTTGGTATAGCGAGGGTCAAAGCATTTATACCGATGTTGAAGCGATTGCGTCCTTGGGAATTGGAGCTAAAATCTCTCTTAATCCCCATTGGTCTGTAGGAAGTGCTTACATGTACGGCTTATCAGATTCTGCAAGTACCCATACCTTTTCTGTAGAATTGGGATATTCATTTTAAGGGCACCTCATAAAATCAGTGAGAAGCTCTTTTTTTATCAAACATGATGATGAGTTTGATGGTGCTCATCATAATGATGGAACCAATCATCCCTGCGATAACTAAAGCGTAATATTCATTGGAGCCAATCGATTTTGTTTCCTCTCCAATCGTTGCGATTGCAAGAAGAAATGTGAGAGGCATGGAGTCTCCCATGGCAAGCATAAGCGTGCCTTTTAATCCTAATTTTTGAAGATAAACCATAGAACTGATAATGCGTATTGCAAGCATTATTCCTAAAATTTGCAGAGCAAGGAGCATAATCTCAGGATTAATCATGGCTTCTAAATTGACAGTGGAACCAACATAGATGAAAAATATTGGTACTAAAAAACCAAACCCTAGTGATGAGAGTTTGTGTGGTAAATCCACTTTATGTTTAAAAAATGTCGTGATAAAAATCCCAGCAATAAAAGCTCCAAGCACCATATCAAGCCCAAGAGAGATCATAAGCCCAATCATTGCAAAGAAAAAAGCCATAGAAAGGCGGATATCTTTTTCGCTGTTGTCATTGTCTGGCATGATGCTTTTGCGAAGGTTTGGATACCACCAAAAGATGACAGCTGCAAATTTATAGAGCAAACTCGAAGCAATCAAAAATAAAATCAAAATGCCTATGGCACGGAGAAAATCTATGGTGAGTCCATACTCTAAAACCCCACTGAGCAGCGTCAGTGCTGTGATGCTGATGAGCTCTCCAAAAATTCCAATCATTAAAGTGAGTTTGATCCACGCTTCCTCTTTTCCAACCTCTTTGATAAGCGCCATAATCATCCCAAGCGAGACGATAGGAAGGGCGACAAGATAGATAATGGAATAGTGAAAAAACCAGACGATAAGCGCAGAAAGAGTATATAAAATAAAGAAATAGCCGATGGCTCGTTTAAAAAGAGAGGATTTGATAGTCAAAAAGTTTTTGAGATTGACCTCCATTCCTGCTAAAAACATCAAAAATAAAAAACCTGTTTTTGCGATGAGAGGCACATAAGCGTTACCGTGTAAAATTCCCATGTAGCCGATGATGGATCCAAAAAGAATCTCAATGACTGCGAGTGGGATTTTGAGTGTTTGTGCGACAAAAGGAGCAATGAGCAGTACGCCTGAGAGCACGCCTATAATGAGTGGGATATCTTGCAAATTATGCTCCAAACTGCATCGTCACACAGTGCAGTGAGCCATGTTGGCGGATAAGGACAGAGCAATCCACGCCAAGGACATCACGCTCTTTAAAAAAATCTCTAAAAATTTGAAGCGCTTGTTCGTCTTGAGGTACGCCATACGTTGGCACAAGCACCGCTCCATTGATGATGAGAAAGTTCGCATAGGTCGCGGGCAGTCGCTCATCATCATAGTAAATCGCATCACTAAAAGGTAGGGCGATAAGTTCCAAGTCATACTGCGCAGCAAATGTTTTAAGTTGGGCCTCCATGTTATAGAGCGCTTGGAAATGCTCATCGTTTACATCCTTACATGTAAGGTACATTATCGTTTTTTCATCCACAAAACGAGCAAGCGTATCGACGTGGCTGTCTGTGTCATCGCCCGCTAAATAGCCGTAATCAAGGTATAAAACCTCTTTGACTCCGAGTTTCTCTTTTAAAAGCGCTGTCGTCTGCTCTTTTGTATAGTTTTTATTGCGATTTGGGTTGAGCATACACGCAGCTGTTGTAAGCAAAAGCCCTTTAGAATTGCTCTCGATGGCACCGCCCTCGAGGATAAAATCTATTGTTTCCATTGGCGTTTTGTAGTGAGAAGCTAAGGCTTTACTCATAGCATTGTCAAGCGCTGCACCAAACTTTCCACCCCAGCCTGTAAAGGTAAAATCGAGCAGTTTTTTCTCGCCATTTTCGAGTATAGTGATGGCACTGCAGTCGCGCGCCCAAGTGTCATTGGTTTGAAATGTGACAAACTCTAGGTTGGTCAAATCATGAAAATAGTGCTTAACAAGTTGCACATCATCACACACAATAAGGCAGGTTTCATACTTTGCTATGGCTTGCGCGATAGCGACAAAAGTAAGCCTTGCTTCTTGCAGATAAGGGGTCCAATCGCTTTGACTATGAGGGAAGATAAGCTGGACAAAACTTTGTTTTTCAAACTCTGCGGGAAAGCATTTTATTTGCTTTGTATCGGATATAATTTCGTTATGGCACATATTAACCTCAATAAAAAATCATTTTTTCATAATCTCGACATTATCGCACAAGTTGCATCAGGCAAAGATAAAATAGCAGTTGTTTTAAAAGATAACGCATACGGCCATGGACTCAAAGAGATGGCTTCAATGGCTCAAGACTACGGAATCAAAAATGCCGTTGTACGAACTCATAATGAAGCCTTACATGTAAGCAGTTTCTTTGAGTCTATTTTGGTACTTGCAGAGATTCCAAGCCTTGCACTTGCAAATGCTGTTTATACAATAAACGATATCAACTCAATAAAACTATTTCCTAAAAATACAAATGTTGAGATCAAAACAGATAGTGGAATGCACAGAAATGGCGTGAAACTTGAAGAGCTTGAAGAGGCTTTTTTTCTCTGTAACAAACAGGGCTTACATGTAAAGGGTGTTTTTACCCATCATGCAAGTGCTGATGCGCTCTCAACTGAGTGGTTTGTGCAAGAGGAAAACTTTCTAAAGATAAAAGAAAAAGCACGAGAGATTGCGCACAAAGAGGGCATAAAAAACCTTCGTTTTCACTCTCAAAACTCCGCCGCACTCTTTCGAGCGGGCACATGTCTGCATGATATTGCACGGGTGGGAATTGCAATTTATGGCTGTTTGGAGAAAAATGAAGTGCTTTATAAAACTTTGAGCAAAAGTGCACTCAAACCAGTTCTTTCTTTGTACGCTACTAAAATCTCTTCTCGTATTTTAAAAGCGGGAGAGCGCATTGGCTATGGCGGAACATACACGGCAAAGGAAGCGATACAAGTTGGCAACTATGATCTTGGCTATGCCGATGGACTGCTTCGATCTGCTTCAAATAAGTTTGTAACCCCAAAGGGATATAAAATATTAGGTCGTATCTCTATGGATAATGTCAATTTAAATTGCAATGAGGAGGAAATCTGTATTTTTAATGATGCAAATCAATATGCACAAAGTGCAGGGACAATCGGTTATGAGGTTTTAACATCAATGCGTGAATATATTAAAAGGAGTATCGTATGAAAAAATGGAGTAGAAGTTTTAGAATTTGGCATTGGCTCAATGCCGCGGTTATTTTGGGTTTACTAGGAACGGTCTTTTTACGTAAAACTTTTTTGAGTTACAAAGAAAATGCACAGATTATCGTAGATAAACTCGTTGATCAAAATATTACACTGACACTCGATCAGGCAAAAGATGTCGCAAAAGCCATTCGTGATCCGATGTGGGATTGGCATATTTACCTTGGCTATGCGCTCGCTTTTTTAGTTGTGTATCGCATCCTTCTTTTCTTTACGCAGAGTGGCAGACAAAGTTTTCGTTTTAGTGAGTTGGCTTTGCACCATAAGCTTGTAAGTGCCCTTTATATTGTGCTTTATGCAGCACTCTTTTTGATGGCAACAAGTGGACTTGTCATGCATTTTCACACAGAGCTAGGAGTTATGAAAGAGACTGCACATACACTCAAAGAGCTTCACGAGGCAGTTTTTAATGTTATTTTATTTTTTGTACCCTTACATGTAGCGGGTGTTGTTGCGGCTGAGCTAAAAGATGAAAAAGGGATCATATCAAAAATGATTCATGGAGAGTAGCACTTCTTAGGTCCTGAATCAAGTTTGTGTCTTCGTCATTCCGGATTTTATCCGGAATAGAGAGAAACTCTGTTGCTTAGTTGATATCTGGTTTTGGAGTTGTTGTGCTACACGCTGGAAGTTGCGGGTAGGCAATTTTTGGTTTTTTCCCTTTGAGCGCTTTAAAAAATTCAGCGATATCTGCTACTTGCTCATCTGTGACATTTGCACCAAGTTGGATACGCCCCATCTCAACAATCGCTTCTTTTAAGGTCGCAACCGCACCGTTATGAAAATAGGGAGCTGTCTCAGTGATATTTCTTAAAGTTGGCACTTTTACCATCCCATTCGCATCGCCTTTAAAATCTCCAATATGCGCATATTTATAAGGAGCTGCTACACCAAATGCTTGCATCTCTCCGCCCAAAGCTACGCCTGTATGGCATGATGTACATCCAAGATCGATGAAAGTTTTCAAACCTTTTTTCTGTTTTGCATTGAGCGCTTTGTCTTGACCTTGCAAAAATTTATCATAAGGTGCTGGAGTGACTAAAGTACGCTCAAAAACGGCAATAGTATCTGCTACAAGTTCAAATGTGATGGCTTTGTTTCCATACGCTTTTTTAAATGCTGCGACATACTCTGGCATGGATGTAACAACAGAAACGATGTGTTGTGGCGTTGCTGCCATTTCAGGTGCTGCTTGGATTGGTCCTTGTGCTTGGTTTTCTACATTCGGCGAACGTCCATCCCAAAATTGTGAACTAAAAAATACTGCATTATAAACAGTTGGTGAGTTGAGGTGGTGTGGGTTGGAAGTCCATTTATGTCCAACAGCGGCTTCAAGTCCATCAACGCCCCCAGTTGCGAGGTTATGACAAGTGTTACAGCCAATAAGTCCACTTTTTGATAAACGTGCATCAAAGAAAAGTTCTTTTCCAAGCTCCACTTTTGCAGGCGTGATAGGGTTTTTTGGATTATCTATGAGTTTGCTTAACTCTTGAGCATTGGAAGGAATTGGCATCAACCCCGCTTTTTTAGCATCTTGCATCAATGGCGTTGCGGCCATAAGCGCTGAAGCAACTATTGTACTTATTATTGCAACTTTCATCATTTCTCCTTTAGTAGTGGATAATTTTTATCCTTTGTGAAATTATAATCTCTCTTGACTTAAGGGTACCTCTAAAAACTCTAATAATTTTCCTTTAATATATTTTTAATATTCACTGTTATACTTGCAAAATGAATTATGAAAACTTATTACGCGAACATGGACTCAAGGTCACACCACAAAGATTGGGAATATTATCACTGATGAATCAAAAAGGGCATATGAGTGTAGATGAACTTTATACCCAGATAAAAGAACAGTTTACCTCTATCTCTCTTGCTACAATGTATAAAAATATGAATGCGATGATGGCTTCATCTGTTATCACGGAAGTGAAGATTCCAAAACAAAAATCAAGATTTGAGATTGCAAAAGAGGCGCATGGGCATCTTTTATGTCAAGAGTGTGGTGAGTTTATAGATGTAGAACTCAATCTTAAACAAATTGCTGAAGATGTTTCTATGAAAAGTAGATATAAACTTGTAGAAACAAGCTTAGTTTTGAGCGGTGTATGTCCCATCTGTCAGCATTCTTCTGCTCGTCCAGTATCTGCTTTTCCAGTAGCTCATTCCCATATTTGAGATCATAACGCCACTTTTTGTGGATGAGTGGATAAAGCTATTATTTCCAATATAAATTCCAACATGTCTCAGATGTGGGTTGATTTTAAAGAAGACTAAATCTCCAGCTTGTAGTTGTGAGGTAGAAACTTCTGTACCCTTTAAAACTTGGTTGCTGCTATCTCTTGGAAGATCAATTGCAAAGGCTTTTTTATACATCGCTTGTACAAAACCTGAACAATCAGTTCCACTTTGACCTGTACTTCCATATCTGTAAGGCGTATTTTCCCATTTTTTATACTCTGCATGCAGTTTTTCTAAAAGAGCGGCTTGTTTATCATCAATTTCTGTATCTTGAGGTGTTTCTTTAGATGTTTGGAGGGTTTGTTGTTGAGAGTTTTGAGGGTTTAGTCCTGGATAGTTCGCAGGATACAACATCTCCTTGGAACAACCCCCAAATAAAAGAATAAATAGTATGAGTGAAAATGATTTTATTAGGAACATATTTTAATTACTGCCTTTGCAAAAATAACACCATCAACGCCAAGAAGAGCTAAATCTTCTATCTCCTCTTCATCTTCAACGTGTACCAAGATTTTAGCATCAAAAAGATAATCGTTTGCTACTTTTTGCGCATCCTCTGCTAACTTTGACTCCACAATAATGTAAGAAGCGCCCAGTGTATAGGCATAAATAAGCTCTTTTATACTCTTTACATGTAAGGCAAATTTTATAGCATTTGTAAAGAGATGGTCGATAATATCGAGATTATTTTCGTTAAAATTGAGAAAAATAGTGGAATTTGAAGGAGTTTTGGAGATACAAGCGAGATTTTCAACGTGATAAAAATTTTCACTGGCTAAAAATCTATGACCAAATAAAATCATTTTGCATTCCTTAAACACTCTTTTGAGCAGTAATAGTTTCCATTTGAAACGACTGCTTCGTTGATCTCTACATAGACCTTACATGTAGAGCATTGTACCATATCGTTATCTTTTAAATCTTGATCTTTGTTTTTTGAAAAAAATGTTTTTTTCTTAAAATAAAAATTGTAAACGAACCAAACGATCCCGATAACTAAAAGCCATTTTAACATCTTACTTTTCCTAGTCTTGTATATTTTTTATAAGAAGATAGTGACGATTTGCCGCTTTGATGACTTCATATTCATAAGTAAGATCCGCATGCTCGAGCTCATCATAAACTTTTTCACCTTTGTAAAAAAGCAACACTGTTTTTTCATGGCGAAAAGCTTTACTTAGCTCTAAAAGCATATCTGTTTGCGTCACAGCGCGCGAAGTGATAAAATCAAAACTCTGTTTTTCGAGTTCTTCAACACGACATTTTTGGATGGTAACATTTTTTAAACCAAGATCAGCTTTAATAAACTGCAAAAAACTTGCCCGTTTTGCAAGCGGTTCTACAAGTGTGACTTGCGTATTTGGAAGTGCAAACGCTAAAATCATCCCTGGAAATCCCGCTCCCGTGCCAATATCCATAAGTGTAGCAACTTGTGGTAAAAATTTTACAGGCAAAAGGGCATCATAAATAAACTCATCGAGTGTTTTTTCATCTTTGGCACCTGTGAGATTGTGGATTTTATTCCATTTAAAGAGATGCTCTTTATACTTTTGTATATTATGAAAAAAGTCATCTGGCAGATTGATACTATCATTAAGGAGTTGCGCTTTAAGATTCAAATATCTTCCTTTGCATTAGTAAAGATAATTATAATAAAAGTAACTTAAAGTTGAAAAGAAGTGCTTACATGTAACACGTTTAATCTTACATGTAAACGAGAGAATTATTTAGTTGCCCCACATTTTTTAGCTGGCATATCAGCTTGTTTTGCGCCACATTTCATATTGTCTTTCATTTTTGTCATACATTTTGCTTTTGTTTTTGCATCACAATCACATTTTGCTTTTGGATCTTTTTTCATAGCACAGTTTGGATTTGGACATGTTTTTGCATCACATCCTTTGCCCATATTCATATCTTTTTGCATACCTGCGCCACATTTCATAGCCGTGCCACATTTCATACTAGCACCACATTTCATATCAGTTGCACTAAGTGATGATGCGCCAAAAAACATCATAGCGAGTAACAATAAAGCAGAGAGTGAGAATCTTTTCATAATTCATCCTTTTTGATTTTGAGATAAAGTATTATATAAACAAAGGATTAATAAAAACTGATGAAAATTTGACTAATTTAGAGATTTAAAATTCAGCCTTTGATGCTATAATCTTTCATAAAATTCAATGATAGTAGGAGATTCCATGGCGCTCAAGGTCGTTATTTCACATAAAACTCATTATAAATATGATAGATATATCTCTTTATCACCGCATGTTATCAGACTTCGTCCCGCTCCACACAGCAGAACTCCCATTGAGAGTTACTCGTTAAATATTACTCCCAAAGAGCATTTTATCAACTGGCAGCAAGATCCTTTTGGAAACTATCTCGCACGGATTGTTTTTCCTGAAAAAGTAAAAGAGTTTGGAATCGATGTCGAGATTATCGCCGATTTGATTACTATCAATCCCTTTGACTTTTTTGTCGAAGAGAGCGCAAATGACTATCCTTTTACCTATAACAAAGAGCTCTCTAAAGAGCTTATTCCCTACCTAGAAGTGAGTGAAAACGGCAAAAAACTTCAAGATTTCCTAAAAACTCTTGATTTGAGCAAGCGTCCAATCATCGACTTTTTAGTCTATCTTAACACTGCAATCTACAAATATTTAAACTACACAATCCGTTTGGAACCAGGCGTGCAAACCTGCGAGATTACGCTTGGCAACAAACTTGGAAGTTGCCGTGATTATGCTTGGCTTTTTGTTCAAGTGTTGCGTCATTTAGGGCTTGCAGCTCGTTTTGTTTCGGGCTACTTAGTGCAGTTAAAAGCAGACGTAAAATCTCTTGATGGTCCAAGTGGTCCTGAAGAGGATTTTACAGACTTACATGCATGGACAGAGGTTTATCTTCCAGGTGCTGGCTGGGTTGGACTTGATGCAACAAGCGGACTTTTCGCGGGCGAGGGACATATTCCCCTTGCATGTACGCCATCGTTTGAGAGCGCGCATGCCATCGAGGGCATGGGTGACAAAGCGGAAGTGGAGTTTGAGTATTCCAATACTGTCACACGTATTTTTGAATCTCCTCGTGTGACAAGACCCTATCGAGAAGACCAATGGGATGCCATCTATAACTTAGGTTTTGAGGTAGATAAAGAGCTTGAAGCCAACGATGTTCGCCTCTCTATGGGCGGGGAGCCGACTTTTGTTTCCATTGATGATATGGAATCACCCGAGTGGAATACAGCCGCTGATGGAGAGCATAAAAGAGAGCTTGCAGATAGACTCTCGCGCAGACTTTTAGGCTCTTTTGCGCAAGGTGGAATGCTCCATTATGCACAGGGAAAATGGTATCCAGGTGAGCCAATTCCACGATGGCAAACATCTATTATCTGGAGAAAAGATGGCAAAAAAATATGGAAAGATCCATCACTTTTTGCAGATATGAATGAAAGCTACAGCTATACAAACAAAGATGCCTTGAAGTTTATCAACACCCTTGCCTTGATGCTTGGAATTAGTCCAAAAAATGTGCTCAAAGCGTATGAAGATCCCTACTATTATATTATGAAAGAAGCACAGCTTCCGCTTGATGTAGATGCTATGAAAGTAGATCTCAAAGACCCACTTGAGCGTCAAAATATAGCAAAAATACTTTCACAAGGACTCAACTCAGAAGTAGGGTATCTCTTGCCACTCAACTTTGGTGAAAAAAAATGGCTCAGTTCTGGATGGGCATTTCGACGTGGCGAGCTTTTCTTGATTCCTGGAAACTCTCCTGTGGGACTGCGTTTACCGATGGATTCTTTGGAACAAAAACCAAAGGCGGAACTACCACCTCATTTTGAGCCAGACCTCTTTAAAGATGTTCCAGGGTTTGATAAATTGCGTAAAGATGCCCGTGCACGCTATGAGAAGATGGTTCGTATAAAAGATACTAAAGATAACATGTTTGTGCGTACCGCTTTAAATGTGGAAGTACGTGAGGGGAAACTCTATATTTTCTTGCCACCGCTCAACCACACGCAAGCGTTTTTAGACCTGATGGTAAGCATTGAAGAGGTTGCAAAAAAACTGAGTATTAAAGTTGTGTTAGAAGGGTATGAACCCGCTCATGATCTTCGCATCGATCGCATCAAAGTTACCCCAGATCCAGGGGTTATCGAGGTCAATATCCAACCGGCTACTTCATGGAAAGAGCTGAGCGATAATCTTTTTAAACTCTATGAAGATGCAAGACAATCGCGTCTTGATACACAAAAATTTATGCTCGATGGCAAGCACACAGGAACGGGTGGTGGCAATCACGTCACCATCGGTGCGCTCAAACCTGAAGATAGCGCATTGCTCCGCCGTCCTGAACTGCTTCGAAGTCTCATCACTTTTTGGCAACACCATCCAGGTCTTTCGTATCTCTTTTCGGGAACTTTTATCGGGCCGACTTCTCAAGCACCGCGTGTGGATGAGGGAAGATTGGAAAATCTTTATGAACTTGAGATTGCATTTTCTCAGATTCCACAAAATGGTGAAGTACCATTTTGGCTCACAGATAGACTTTTCCGTCATATGCTTACAGATATTACGGGAAATACCCATAGAAGTGAATTTTGTATCGATAAACTCTATTCTCCAGACTCCTCAACGGGGCGTTTGGGTATTCTAGAATTGCGTGGGTTTGATATGCCGCCACACCAACATATGGCACTTTTACAGATGCTTCTTGTGCGCACTTTAGTGTCACTGTTTTGGCAAAAACCCTACAAACATAAACTTGTACGCTGGGGAACACAGTTGCATGATAAGTTCCTTCTTGAGCATTATGTCAAAGAAGATTTAAGAGATATTGTGGAGTTTTTAAACAATGAAGGGTATGCGTTTGAACTCGATTGGTTTGATCCATTCTTTGAATTTCGCTTTCCACTTTATGGAATGGCAACGGTTGAAAACTTCCATTTAGAGCTTCGTGCGGCAATCGAGCCGTGGCATGTTTTGGGTGAAGAGAGCTCTTCTCAGGGAACTGCACGTTATGTAGATTCTTCGCTTGAACGTGTGCAAGTCAAAGTAAACCACTTTGTACCAGAGCGTTATGTGCTTACATGTAACGGTGTCAAACTTCCGCTCAGTCCTACGGGAGTGGAGGGCGAGTTTGTTGCGGGTGTTAAGTATAAAGCATGGCAACCATGGTCAGCACTCCATCCAACAATTGGCGTAGATACTCCGCTTGTCTTTGACGTGGTCGATAAATGGAACCAACGCTCCGTGGGTGGTATGACTTATCATGTTTCTCACCCTGGTGGGCGTACTTACGACAGCTTTCCTGTAAACTCTTATGAAGCAGAATCTCGCCGTATCAACCGTTTTTGGGATTTTAACCACTCCCAAGGCGAGATTGAGTATGTCACAGCAGCAGTGGTGCAACAATCGCTCATCGAGGTGAATGGTGCAAAACGTGCTGTTATTACAAAAGGAAAAAACAAAGAGAACAAACGCTTCTACTTCCAAGAAGTTGCGCAAAGTTTGGAGTATCCAAACACTTTAGATTTGAGAAGAAAGTGGGCTAAACAGTAGATGCCGATTTTTGAGAGTTATGTTTTAGAATCCTCATTTGATGAGGTTTTTGATACACATAAAAATGTCCGTCCATTTTGGAAGGAGATTGTAAGTGATATAGAAGGCGCAGGTTTAGAAGTTTTAAAGGCCAAGCAAACCGATATTGATTGGCATTTGCAAGACAATGGTGTTACGTTTAATGTTTATGACACACACGAGAAGAGTGCGCAGCGTTTTTGGAGTATGGACCCGATTCCTTTTGTGATTTGCCAAGAGGAGTGGGCGCAGATTACCAAAGGTTTAGAGCAAAGAGCAACCCTGCTCAATCTCATTTTAAAAGATCTTTATGGAGAAAAAAAGCTTTTAAAAGAAAATATTATCCCCGCTGAGGTCATCTATGGACACAAAGGGTATGCGCCTGAAGTGTTTGATTTTGGCTTTAAAGAGAGTTTTCATCTCTACTTCTATGCAGCAGATATGGCGCGCGGTCCTGATGGAGCGATGTGGGTTATCAATGACAGAACACAAGCGCCATCTGGCCTTGGATACGCCATTGAAAACCGCTTGACTATGAACTCTATCGCTCAAGAGCTGTATCCTGATATCAAAACAAAAAAACTGTACGCTTTTTTTGAAGAGTATAAAAATTTGCTCCTCAAACTCACAGGAAATGATCTCTCAAAAGCTGCCATTTTAACCCCTGGACCGCATAATGAAACCTATTTTGAACATGCCTATTTAAGCTCATTTTTGGGAATCAATCTCGTTCAAGGCGATGATCTTTTAAGTAAAGATGGCTCTCTTTGGCTCAAAACTCTTGGTGGTCTCAAGCAGATTAATACACTGCTTCGTCGTGTCGATGACCGTTTTTGCGACCCGCTGGAGCTCAATGAGGAATCAAGACTCGGTGTCGCCGGCTTGGTTGAGTCGATGCGAGAGGAGAATGTAACACTGCTCAACCCTATTGGCAGTGCTGTCTTAGAAAATGTGGGACTTATCCCTTTTATGGAAAAAATATGTGAGTATTTCTTAGGTGAAAAGCTACTTTTACCCCAAATAGCCACATGGTGGTGTGGGCAAAAGAAGGAACTTGATTTTGTTTTAGAAAATATTGATCGTCTTGTTATAAAAAAAATAGATAAAACGGAGAGTATCGAGGTCTATTTTGTCCATAAAATCTCTCAAGAAGCCAAAGAGCAACTCAAAATTTCCCTTCTTCAAAATCCACATCACTATATCGCTCAAGAAGCGGTGGCTTTTTCAACGATTCCCTACTATGGCGGTGAAAAAGTGGAACCTCGAAACGCTGTTGTGCGAACATTTTGTTTAAAAAATGAGCATGGATATAGTGTGATGCAGGGAGGACTTGTGCGTGTTTCTGCTCAAAAAGATTCTCTCATTGTCTCTTCGCAAAAGGGTGGAAAAAGTAAAGATTTATGGGTTCTTGGAGGAAGTGAGAATGAGGTTCCTTTGGCAAATACGTTTCAGTATGCGCAGTATGTAGAAACATCCATAGACAAGATTGCGACACCAAAAGCGGAAAATCTTTTTTGGCTGGGACGCTATTTGGCACGCTGCATCACAACAACGCGCTTGATACTCCATGTCGTCAAAAAGATTACAAATTTTTACAGATTTGAAGCGCCAACGTCCAAAGAATCGCAACTGATTTTACAAAAAGCTCTGACGCATATGACGATGACCTATCCTGGTTTTTTAGATACAACAAATCAAAAAAATCTCCAACTCTTTGCTATGCAAGAGATTATTTCGGTGATTAAAGATAGCACCAGAGCAGGCTCGCTCAGTTTTACAATCTCTATGCTTGCTAATGCAAATATGAATCTCAAAGATCTTTTAGCCTTTGAGTCCTCAAAAATTTTTGACAAGATGCTCCAAAAAAATAGCATGTTTATCAATAGAAAAAACGACTCAACACAGAGCGTGACGGATTATTTAGATGATTTGCTTATCTATTTGATGGCATATAAAGAGCTCGTTAAAGAGAGTATGTTTAAAGAACAGGGACTTATCATCTACGAGATTGGCTATAAGATTGAGGTGGCGCTCCTTTTGATCTCAAAAGCCAGATCGATGCTGTGCGCAAAACTAGATAGATTTGTCGGGCATGATGTTTTAGAGGGAATGCTCAACTCCGTAGAGAGTTTCAATGCGTATAGAGCAATCTATCGAAGCGCTTTAACTTTGGAAAATGTAGTTGATTTTTTGATTTTAAACCCTCAATTTCCAAAATCTTTAGCCCAGATTACGAGCCAGCTTTTAGAAGATTTTAAACTGCTTCCAAAGGCAAAAACATATATGACCTCTTATGAAGAACCAATAAATAAAGCACACAAACTGCTTGAAAATGTTGTACTTTTTGATCTGATGCAAACAGAGGTAACCGAGGGAATTTATAGCAAACTCGATGCGCTTTTACTGAGCCTTTCAAACTTATATATGGAGTGTTCAAATGAGTTTTCAAACACCTACTTTTCACACTATGATGAGTAAAAATGATCTATAACATCTACCATAAAACAACATTTCACTATCAAAGTATGGTGAGCTACAGTCATAATATTGCAAGACTCAAACCAAAAGAATCCGATTGCCAAAAGTTGCTTGCATACTCCATGAGCATTACGCCAAATCCGTATGAATCGCACCAATTTCTTGATGTATTTGGCAATAACAATACGCATCTCGTTATCCGAGAACCACACCAAGCCTTACATGTAATCGGAGAATCGCGAGTAGAAAGAGTAGAAGCAAAAATCCAAGCAAAAATCGATCTTTTTCGAACAAAAAAAGTTTTATATGGCGATGTTTTGGAGCGACTCTCTAAGTTTCACAGAGATGACAGTGAGGCAAAACAGTTTCTTTTTGAGTCAAAACTCATCCCCACAGAATCGCAAAAAATCAAAGCGTATGCGCTCGAGTCGTTTTCTAAAGAGCGCTGTGTATTTGAAGCAACCGAGGAGTTTATGGGGCGAATTTTTAGAGATTTTGAGTTTGTATCAGGATTTAGCGATATTACAACTCCTGTTGTCAATATTTTTGAAGCTAAAAAAGGGGTGTGCCAAGATTTTGCGCAGTTTGCTATTGCAGCCTTGCGCAGTATAGGCTTATGCGCAAAATATATGAGCGGCTACATCCAAACGCTCCCGCCAGAGGGCGAAGAGAAACTCTTTGGAGCCGATGCCTCACATGCTTGGTTTGCTGTCTATATTCCTAATGTCGGATGGGCTGAGTTTGATCCAACTAACAATATGATTCCACGTGAGCAGCATATAGTGCTTGGTTCTGGTCGCGATTATTATGATATTTCACCCTTAAAAGGTGTAGTGCGAAGCAGCGGCACAAGTCATCTAGAAGTGATGGTAGATGTCCGACAAGAAATGCCAAATCCAATAACCCAGATGCAAAGTCAGTCGCAAAGTCAGTCACAAAGTCAGTCACAAAGTCAGTTTTAAAGATTTTCTGGTGCAA